>JACKCN010000003.1:300000-486764 GCA_020634015.1 Candidatus Delongbacteria bacterium
GCGCTGGTCCGGGAGCTGCGGCGTATGCCCGCTTGCCGGTTCAAGGGTCTGCTGACCCATGCGGGCGACAGTTATGCCGCACGCGGACCCGTCCAGGTTCAGGCCGTGGCCAGCAGGGTGGGCGAGCGCATGCTGAACTGCCGAGCGGCATTGGAGGCGGCCGGAATCGGGCCCGTTGCGCTGTCATTCGGTGACACGCCCTGTTGCCAACTGGCCAGCGGCCTTGAGGTGTATGACGAACTGCGTCCGGGCAACTTCGTCTTTCACGATTTGATGCAGCTTCAGATTGGGGCCTGCGGCGAAGAAGGGCTGGCGCTTGCGGTACTCTGTCCCGTGTTGAACGTGCGCCCCGACCTGGGGCAGGCGGTTCTGCACGGAGGCGCTGTGCATCTGAGCCGTGAAGCGATCCGGATTGCAGAAACCGATGCAACCGGTCAGAGGGACGAGCCACGCGACTGTTTCGGCCAGGTGGTGGCATTGACGGCCCGGGGGCTGGGCGAGCGCATGGCGGATACCTGTGTGACGCGCATTTCCCAGGAGCACGGAATGCTCAGCGCCCCCGCATCCTTCCTGAAAGATTTGCGGCCCGGACACGTGCTGGCGATCCTGCCGACGCACTCCTGTCTGGCGGCCGATCTCCATCGGGAGTACAGACTGCCCGACAGCTCACGCATCGAGAAATCCTGCTGTCTCTGAGATCGGCCACCCCGAGTCCCAGAAGCGTTTCACGCACCAACCCCCGCCGCGGGGCTGCCGGTGTTCTTGTCCTGGGCACTGTCTGACGCCGTTTCCGGTGCGGAGCGCCGTCTGGAGCTTGGCGGGAGTCATCGCCTCTCCCGGGCAGTGAGCGCCTCGCGGGAGGCCGGCAAGTTCGCGGGCGACCGTTTCAGCTGGACGTCGGAAATCGTGCGCCACCCATTGCACCAGGCTGCTGCGTGCAGGTCGGCCGATCCTGACCCCGGGCCATACCTGGCGGAAGCGGACGGGCACGTCCACGTCCGCCGGCCCGATCAGTAGTTCTTGAGTCCCTTGTGGGCGGCGATCAGGGCGTCCACGATGGCCGGATCGGCCAGGGTGCTCACGTTGCCCAGTTCCTCGTACTCGCCCTCGGCGATCTTGCGCAGAATGCGGCGCATGATCTTGCCTGAACGGGTCTTGGGAAGCCCGGGTACGGGCAGCACCACATCGGGCTGGGCGATCGCGCTGATTTCCTCGCGCACCTGGTACTTGAGCGCGCCCACCAGCTCGTGGCGTTCGATGTCTTCCGCCTCGCGGCTGAGAATCACGAAGGCGAAGATCGCCGTGCCCTTGATCTCGTGAGGCACGCCGATCACGGCCGCCTCGGAGACCAGTGGGCTGGCCACCAGCGCGCTCTCGATTTCCGCCGTGCCCAGGCGGTGACCGGCCACATTGATCACGTCATCCACGCGGCCGGTGATCCAGTAGTAGCCATCCTCGTCGCGGCGGCAGCCGTCACCCGTGAAATAGCGGCCGGGATACTGGCTGAAGTAGGTGGTGCGAAAGCGCTGGTGGTCGCCCCAGATGGTGCGTGCCATGCCCGGCCAGGGGTGGTTGATGCACAGATAGCCGCTGATGTCATTGCCATCCAGAATCTCGTTGCGGTCGTTCACCAGCACGGGCTGGACTCCAAAGAAAGGCAGGGTGGCACAGCCGGGCTTCATGGTCGTGGTGCCGGGCAGAGGAGTGATCATCATGCCGCCGGTCTCGGTCTGCCACCATGTGTCCACGATGGGGCAGCGACCTTCGCCCACCACGTCGTGATACCAGCGCCAGGCTTCGGGATTGATCGGCTCGCCCACCGTGCCCAGCACGCGCAGGCTGCTGCGGTCGTGCCGGGTGACATGCTCGTTTCCTTCGCGGGCCAGGGCCCGGATGGCCGTGGGGGCCGTGTAGAAGCTGTTGATCCTGTGTGTTTCCACCATCTGCCAGTAGCGTTCCGGGGTGGGATAGAGCGGCGTGGACTCGAACATCACGGTGGTGGCGCCGTTGGCCAGCGGACCATAGATGATGTAGCTGTGGCCCGTGATCCAGCCGATGTCGGCGGCACAGCAGTAGACCTCGCCCGGACGGTAGTCGAAGACCAGGCGATGGGTCAGACTGGCCTGCAGCAGGTAGCCCGCCTGGGTATGCAGCACACCCTTGGGCTTGCCCGTGGAACCCGAAGTGTAGAGGATGAAGAGCGGGTCCTCGCTGTCCATCCACTCGCACGAGCAGTAGGAACGCTCGCGCGAGACGGCGTCGTGATACCAGACATCCCGTTCTTCTTCCATGTGCACGGGGGCGCCCGTGCGTTGCACGACCAGCACGGTCCTGACGATCGACAGCCCTTCCAGAGCGCGGTCGGCGATTTTCTTCAGTTCAATGGTCTTGCCGCCACGCAGGCCTTCGTCGGCCGTGATCAGCACGGTGGGCTGGCAGTCCACCACCCGGTCGTGCAGGCTGTCGGCCGAGAAGCCGGCGAACACGATGGAATGAATGGCGCCAATGCGCGCACAGGCCAGCATGGAATAGGCCAGCTCGGGCACCATGGGCAGGTAGATGATGACGCGGTCCCCGCGGCGGACTCCGGCGGCCTTGAGCGCATTGGCGGCGCGGCAGACTTCCTGCTGCAGTTCGGCATAGGTGATATGGCGGGCTTCGCCGGGCTCGTCGGCTTCCCAGATGATCGCGGTCTGGGCTGCCCGTTCCGGCAGGTGGCGATCGATGCAGTTGTGCGCCACGTTCAGCCGTCCTTCGGTGAACCAGGCCACCTCGCCGCGCGTGAAGTCCGCATTCAGCACCCCGTGCCAACGACTGAACCAGCTCAGGGAAAGAGCCTGTTCCGCCCAGAACGCCGTGGGGTCGTCCACCGAATGGCGATACAGTTCCCGGTAGCTGGCCAGGTCGGGCACATGGATCCCGGGCCCACCGGGCAACGGAGTGTTGACACAATCGCCATGGCTCGCGGACTTCTGCATGTGGGTCTCCTGCTGCTGCGTCGTGAGGGCCGAAACCTGTGTGCGGGCGTGGAATTCCGAACCCGTCAAAGCTGCAGGTCTCGCGCTGGAAACGCAAGGAAAAGGCCCGCCCCCTTCGCTTTCCTTTTGACTGTCCCAGCCCCCTCCTACCTTCGCCTCCGTACGACGACGCCATCCAACCAACCAAGTCTGGAGTCACGCATGAGCATCGCAAGCTGTCGCAACACCCTGGATACCCTGGGCAAGTTCTTCAACCGGTCTCTGGAAGCCTTCGACGAAAGCGATTCGGGCTTCGCTCCCTTTCCGGGCATGTTCAGCGTGGCCCAGCAGGTGGCGCACAGCGCCCAGACCATCGACTGGTTCCTGGTGGGCGCGTTTGATCCCAAGGGCATGAAGGAAGACTGGGAAGACCAGGAACTGAAAGTGCGTGCCGTGACCAGTCTGGCCAAGGCGAAAGCCTGGCACGACGAGGCCATCCAGCGCGTGCAGGAGAAGTTGTCCAATACCAGCGAGGCCGACTGGATGGCCCCCATCGCCGAAAAGTCGATCATGGGTGGCGCTCCGCGTGCATCCATCTTCGAAGCGATCCTGGACCATGCGGCCCACCATCGTGGCTCGCTGGCCGTATACGCCCGTTGTGCGGGCAAGACACCCGTGATGCCCTACATGTGATCCGCGGCTCCGGCAATTGCCGTCGAGCGCGCAAGCATGCAGCAGGCATCCAGCAACACCCTGGAGGTAGACCATGAGAGAGGACCTGACCCACATCACCGTGATTCTGGATCGCACCGGATCGATGGAGGCCATCCGCAACGACACCATCGGCGGCTTCAATGCCTTCCTCGATTCCCAGCGGAACACGGCCGGCCGGGCCAGCCTGACCCTGGTGCAGTTCGACAGCGAGGACCCCTTCGAGCGTGTGCATCACTTCCTGCCCCTGCCGCTGGTGCCCCGTCTGACCCGCGAGACCTTCGTGCCCCGGGGCGCCACTCCCCTGCTGGATGCCATGGGGCGCGGCATTCTCGATCTGGACGGCAGCCTGGAGGCTCTTGGCGCCGCCGAACGACCGGGCCGCATTGTCTTCGTGGTGGTGACCGACGGCGAGGAGAACAGCAGTCGCGAATTCACCCACGCGCGCGTGAGGGCCCTGATCGAGGAACGCCGCGAATCGCACGGCTGGCAATTCGTGTTTCTCAGTGCCGACATGGCAGCCATCGCGGATGCCCGTGCCACGGGTTTCATGGCCAGCAGCACCCTGGCCTTCAGCGCGGATTCCGCAGGCAGCCAGATGGCCTGGGGTGCTCTCTCCGACAGCCTCTCGGCCTACAGGGAGAATCGCCTCTCGGAAATGACGCTCGAGCCGCGTCCGGACAAGTCCTGAGTCAGCCGCGGACGCTGCACGGAACACGCAGTGTCAGGGAGTTCTCATGCTGAGGCTTGAACCCCATCCGTCACAGACCCGTCTGCCGGACCTGGATCTCCAGGTCCGGCTTTCGCGCTCGGCTGGAATCCTGTCGCTGTCCTTTCACCTGCGTGATCCACAGGCAGAGGTGCTGCTTCCCGACATCGCGGAGCACCCGGAGCGTCGTGACGGTCTCTGGCGGACCACCTGCTTCGAGCTCTTCCTTGCCCAGCCGGGTCACTCTTCTTACCACGAATTGAATCTCTCACCAGCGGGACACTGGAACCTGCTGCACTTCCGGGAGACGCGTCAGACGGCCGATTCCGGGTGGACTCCGCAGGAGCTGGCGTTCCAGTTCATCCGTCGTGCCAATGGCGGTGAGTTGACGGCGGAATTGCCGCTGGAACCTCTGGGACTTGCGGACGGACCCCTGCGACTGGGTGTGTGCGCCGTGCTGGATACGGCGGGCTCAGGGCCCACTCATTGGGCGCTCGTGCATCCAATGCCACACCCGGATTTCCACGATCCTCGCGGGTTCGTGCTCAATATCACGTGACTGAGTGAATTGTACCATGTGGGGAGTGGGCGGGGTCACGGTACTGGAACGGCAGGAATGGAAGTGTCCGGGACCCGGGCACGGGGCACGCGCACGAGAGCACTGCCGGCCGTCCGCATGGCAAGCGGACGGACTTGCGTCCTGCCATGGAATCCGCCCTGGCCATCGTGGTCGCAGGAGTGGAAGTCTGGCCGCGTGCCTTTCCAGGAACTCCTGTCACTTCATTCTCCGGTCGGGAAAACACAGCGCGATCTCTGGAAATCGCGCCGCGTGGTAGGTCCCGATCAGAAGTTGTCCAGCTTGGCCTTCTGCACCGCGCGCCTGTCGCCGACATGCTGCTGCATGATGCCGAGCAGCAGCACGGTCGATCCCAGGACCCGCTGGTATTCGTTGTGTGTCAAATTTCCCCGGATCATCCTGGCCAGCCCCTTGAGCTGAGCCCACCTGCCCCCCCACTGATCCCGGTTCATCATTTCCGTCCTGACTGCATTCTGCGCCACCATGTGTTCCGGTGCTGCAATCCGTGCAGGCCAATGGGCATCACGGTCATGGTGTGCTGCCTGACTGTGCAAGGACCGTGTGCTCCGCAAGTCGCAGCTCCATCAGCGCCTGCAGGAAGGACAGAGTCGATTCGGCGCCCTGGTTCTCGTTCACACGATCAGGGTGCAGGCCCTCACGACAGCCACCGGTGGTGGGGTCATAGATCGGCAGTCCCAGGTCGTTGCGGCCAAGAAACCACTCGAAGGTGCGGCGGGCTTCCTTGCGCCAGCGTTCGTCTCCGCTGACCCGCCAAGCTTCAAGGCAGGCCGAGACCATGGTCTGCACGTCAATCGGCTGCTGGTCGAAGCGGGCACGCTCACCACCTCGCTGGTAGAACCCGTTGGAACCGATGGGCACGAAGTGACGGGCTTCGTTGTTGGCTCGCTGCAATCCCGTGATCCAGATCAGGGATTCCAGTCCGGCCTCCCTCATGGCCGCTTCGGGAATTCAGGAGCTGAATGTGAGCATCGCGCGTCAGCCCCGCATGCCCGCACTCACCGTGCTGGCCAGTGCGCCGGAAACGAAATGCTGAGCGTTCAGGCAGGGTGTGATGCAGCAACAGGAGTCAATGCCCTTCCCGACCAGATCGATTCGCACGTGCGAAAGATGGGCATGGCCGGCTTCAATCGCGTGGCACCTTCCCGGTGGCCTGGTCCATTCCACGCTTGGCTCCCGAGTACTTCAGCCAGGTTTTCTCCAGGCTGATCCAGCGCAGCACCAGAATGGCGGTCAGGAGGTACAGTGCCCCCAGCGCAAGCATCACGATTGAGTTCGCCGGCACCGGCAGCAAGGCGTACAGTGCGAAGTGCACCAACACGAAGCCTGCCGTTGCCAGCACAACCATCAAGGCCGTGGCCAACCCGCTCAGAAAGAGCATGCGCAGGACACGCACACCGCGCACCACCTCGGCCGCCGCTTCGATGCGCAGCAGATCCAGCAGCACCGTGACGTAAGGCGTGAAGACGCTCTGCGACACACGGCTCAACACGGTGTAGAGGAGACGTCTCAACTTGCGTTCCGGTTGTTCGAACTCATCTTGAGCCCCATCAGGTAGCCACCCAGCAGCGAAATCACAGCCGCGCCGCCGAGGTAGGGCCAGGGATTGGTGTGAACATGCTCGTCCACATTGCCCGCGGCTTCGCGAACTTTGGCCTGGCCCTGATTCCTGGCGTTGACCAGCGTCTCGATCTGATCCTTGAGTGTGCTGGTCAGGCGTTCGATCACCGTGTACTCGGTGTCGGCCAGCGCGCTCTTCAGGTGCGAATAGCGGTTGTTCAACAGCTCACGCAGCTCGTCCTTCTTGTCCTTTGCCGCAGTATCCAGCAGTTTCAGGGCTTCCACGATCTTTTCGTTGCCAGTTGATTCCATGATGTCCTCGTTTCCGTTGTTGTGTGGCCCACCGGACGGCAGGGTCATTGCCCCGCGCCGGTCCCTTGTATGACATGCCCAATCCGCGGAGACCCTTCGTCCCGCAGAACACGACTTCTCCAGCTATTTCAGACGGTATGTGATGCCGCCCAGGATCACCCAGTCCCATTCCGCGTCCACGATGCCGTCATCGCGCCAGCGGAACTGCACTTCCGGATTGAAGGAGAGCTGGTTTTCCAGATAGAAGAGGAAGGTGCTGGACAGTGTGGCTTCCAGGTTGTTCTCCGCGTCGGTCGCGGTCGGAATGTCCATCCGGGCCGTGAGACTGTTGTACCAATCAATGCGGTTTGAGATCTCGTAATCCACGCGGAACAGATCCTCAAGGGTGTAGACCACATCACTGGACAGCACGGTCGAGAGAGCCGTGCTGTTGGTGATCTGCAGGTCCATGCCTATCGGCCGGTGCCAGTCGAGGCGCGCCGTGAGGGTGGGGTCACCACTGGAACCGTCATAATCCGAGATGCGCGCACCGACGCCTGCCCGTGCCTTCCAACCGTGCCAGCGCTGGGCCGAGGGCTCCACCAGAACTTCCTGGATGCGCAACACACCCATGGCACCCAGGGACGAGGTGGCCATCACACCGGCATCCACGAGGATGTTTTCCATTTCGGCGTACCAGTACTTGCGGTATTCCACGGGGCCGTACTGGCTGCGGAACTCGTCTTCGCGGTCGATGATCGCGGCCAGGCTCAGCAGGGCGGCATCGGGCATTCCACGCGTGGTGATGCCGTACTTCACGAAGTCCTCATCCATGCGAACGGCCTGTTTCAACACGGTGGCGTTGATCGTGCGCCCGAAACCCATGCCCGCTTCAACATCGACACGAGGATCATCTGCCTTGTCTTCGAAAGCCAGCTTGCGATAGTCCACGGCGGCGGCACCGTAGACAAAGAACTTCTCGTCGTTGCGCAGGTACTTGTCCAGGGTGGTGGCCACGTTGACATCCCAGGCGTTTTCGGCCGAGGCTCCGTCCGCGGTGGCCCGGTTGGTGCTGGCGCTGGCACCGGCCGTCACGTCATAACTGAAGGGCAGGGAGCGCAGTGCCAGCCAGTAACTGCCTGAGCCGCCGAAGTTGTAGCCGACCTGGGTCGTGTCCGTTGAGTTGCCGTCGGCGTTGAAAGTGCCGTTCACATAGGCCTGTTGTGTGGTACTCGTGGGAAAGGTGTAGTCGGTCAGGGAGATGGCATGGGCGATGGATGCCAATCCCCCGACGACTGCAAGACCCATGACCAAACGATTGCTGTACGTCATGATGTTGCCTGTCAATTTGCGGCACGGTGTGCCATTCGGTAGTGAGTGTGACTGAGTCGAGTTCGAAGTGTCGCATGGCATCCGGGAAGGCCGCATCACAATGGCTCCTTCCTCTGCATGGTTGAGCTGGTACCCGGCGGCCCCGGCCCTTCACGGCACGGATCAACAGTGCGATGAGGGCCCTCACCCGCCAACGCCTCCTGGCGGGACAGGAAAGTGGGCTACCGAGTGCCAGGGCGGAGACGGGACAGGTCGTCTCATACGGGAATACATGCAGGATTCAGGCCATCTCTTCAACATGAACAGAATCAAGGCCATAGGCGGGGATCGCAGTGAATTGCCAAGAAAGTTCAATCAAAATGGGCCATCTCACCCATCATTTCGATTGATCGAATGAATCCATGGACTGGCGGATCCGCGAATCCGGGCTCCGTCCAAGCTGGGCTGTGGGCAAAGGCAGATCGCGTTCAGGGGGCAGCCGGGTGGGGGTTCCTTCAGGGATGGTGAAGGGGGAGCCGCCAATCAGTCCGGGACAGCAAAGGTCAAGGAAGCTTCCAGCAGCAGCGCCCTGTTGAGGCCAACCTGTGCTGGCGAGGCTTGAGAGCAGCGCGATCAATGATTGCCTGCCCGGATATGCAGCGGAACTTGCGGGGGAGCTGAGTGGAGTGGAACTCAGGACGAGGCCGAGCTGTAGGCCCGCATGCCCCTGTTCCACAGCCAGAGCAGGAACAGGAAGGCCAGCAGGGTGACTCCGCTGATGTGCAACAGCAGGCGCAGGGTGAGGCCTTCGAAGAGAACCCGGGTGGGAAAGCTCACGATCAGCGAGAAGGGCAGGGCGGTCACAAGCAGGCGACGCACATAGCCGCTGAAGATTCTGTCGGGCCGCTCGGCATAGCTCTGCAGCGTGAAGAAGATGTCTCCCAGGCCCCGGTTGCTGTGCAGCCAGAAGACGGGTATCAGGAAACAGATGTGCAGGATGTAGTACAGCAGGCTGCCGTTGATCACCCCCAGCAGAAAGAGGATCACCGGAACGGTGCCCAGCGTGCCTGGATAGCTGCTCAGCGCCCAGGCCAGCAGGCCCGCGGCGATGATCAGGTTCACGAAACTGTTGGCCGCGAAATCCCGCAGACTCAGGAAATACAGCGAACTGATCGGGCGCAGCAGATAATAGTCCAGATCGCCCTTGTTGATGAGGATGGGCAGCCACCAGAGGTTGTTGGCGAACACGGTCATGTGAATCGCATCGATCAGGAAGAAACCGCAGATGAACACCAGCGACTGCTCGAAACTCCAGCCTCCCAGAAACCCGGTCTGCGTGTAGAGCACACGAAAGAAGATGATCTGCACCGCGTAGAAGGTGCAGTCCATCACGATGCGAAACCAGAAATCCAGCCGGAACTCCATCGCGCGGCTGAATGAGAATCGCAGAAAGTACAGGTACAGGCGCAGGTATCGCATCAGATTCCCACTCCCGTGTAGACATGCTTTCCCTTGTGCCAGAGCGCGTTCTGCAGCACCCAGGCCACGCCGATCCAGAGCAAGGTCACCAGCAGCGAGCGCAGCCATGCGCCCGTGCTGTGCTGGCCCAGCAGGATCAGCACCGGCTCGGAGAAGAGCTGCCTGAAGGGCAGCCAGACCAGAATGCGCTGGCCCCATTCGGGAAACAGGCTCAGCGGCAGCATCGTGCCTCCCAGCAGCCCACTGGCAAAACGGAAGAGCACATTCAGGCTCCAGACGTTGTCGGCCCAGAAGGCCACCATCTGCAACGGAGCCATCAGCGTGTAGTACAGAAAGTTGCCCAGCATGATCGAGGGCAGCGCCATCAGCACCGACCCGACGCTGATGTTGGCCTCGGCGGGAATGGGCAGAATCATCAGGTACAGTGCCGTGAACAACACCAGCTGCACCACGGCGGGCACCACATTGCCCAGATGCTGGGCGTACTTGAAGCGGAAATAGCTGGTGGGGTAGATGATGTAGCGGTTCAGGCCGCCATCGTAGATGTCCTGGGCAATGTCACCCAGGTGCTCGGCCCCACGCACCAGCTTGCCCACCAGGATCGCCAGCACGTAGTACAGGATCATCATCCCGAAAGTCCAGCCACGGATCGTCGTCTGGCCACTTTCCCGGTACAGGGCCTGCCAGAGGAAGTACATCACTCCGTAGTGGGCCACGAAACCCAGCACCGAGTTGATCCAGAAGTCGGCGCGGTAGCTCATCAGCTTGCGCGCTTCCAGGCTGAAGACCGAAAGGAAGAGGGCCGGACTCACTGACGCACCGCCGTGGTCTCGTTGAAGATCTGCTCGATGACCGTGCCGATGTCCACTTCCTCGATGTTGAGGTCGGCCACTGGCCAGCCGCTGAGCAGCTGCTGGGCCACCGCCGTCACACGCGAACGGTCCACCTTGACCCTAATCACATCGGGGCCGCTCTCCTGTACCTCGCCTTGCAGACTGGCGGGGTCGGGCAGTTCCTCTCCGGCTTCGAGGGGGCGCAGGTGCGCCACCACCAGCTTGTGGTTGGCGTAGCTGCGCACCACCTGATCCAGCGGGCCGTCGTACACGAAGGACCCGTCGCGGATGATGATGATGCGCTGGCAGAGCCGTTCGATGTCTTCCATATAGTGGCTGGTGAGAATCATCGCCGGGCGATGCTGCTCGCGGTACTGCAGCAGGAAATCGCGAATCGCGCGCTGGGCACCCAGATCCAGGCCAATGGTGGGTTCGTCCAGAAACACCACCCGCGGGCGATGCAGCAGGGCGGCGATCAGCTCCATCTTCATCCGCTCGCCCAGCGAGAGACGACGGATCTGGAAGTTGATCTCGCCCTTCACGCGCAGGGCATCGCAGAGCCAGTCCAGTGTCTCACGGTACTGTGCCTCGGGAATCTGGTAGATCTCGCGCAGCAGCAGGAAACAATCGGCGGCGGGCAGATCCCACCAGAGCTGGGCCTTCTGGCCCATGATCAGCGCAATCCGGCGGCGGAACTCGTTGTCGCGCTTCCAGGGGTCGTGACCCAGCACCGACATGCTGCCGGCCGTGGGATGGATGATGCCCGAGAGCATCTTCACCAGGGTGGTCTTGCCCGCGCCGTTGGCTCCCACCAGTCCCACGATTTCCCCCTCGCCGATCGAGAAGCTGACATCGCGCACGGCGTGTTTCACCACCCGGTCCCGCACGAAGAGTGAGCGGATGCTGCCCAGCAGGCCCGGTTGCTTGCGGTGAACCACAAAGTCCTTGCTGAGATTGCGGACCTCGATCATGGGAGATTTCCGTTCTGAAATGACAAACGCCCCGCAAGGGCGTGCATCGGGCGAAGGCGGATGACACACACGCGCTGCGCGCGAGTCGCGCAGGCGAAGCGCTCAATGTGCGGATTCGCCAGTGGTGCGGCAAGTCGGAAAACAGACGGAGAAAACCCCCGGTCGCGTGGGCGATCGGGGGTTTGGGGTCGTGATCTGCGCCGGTGCTTCGCGGCGGTGCGCACGGCTCAGAAGCTGAACTGTCGCACCAGCTGTTCCAGGGCGGCGGACATTTCCGACATCTGGCGGGCCGCACTCATGGTGTTGGTCGCGCCTTCCGTGGTCGACTGGGCGGCGTCGGTCACCGAGTTCATGTTTGCCGCGATGGTCGTGCTGCCCTGGGCGGCCATGGTCACGTTGCGGCCGATCTCGGAGGTGGTCACGCTCTGCTCCTCGATGGCACTGGCGATGCTGTTCTGCAGGTCGCTGATTTCCGTGATGATGGCCGAGATCTGTGAAATGGCTTCAATGGCGTGTCCCGTATCGGACTGGATGTTGGCGATCTGGCGCCCCACATCCTCAGTGGCCTTGGCGGTTTCCTTGGCCAGCTCCTTGACCTCGTTGGCCACCACGGCGAAGCCCTTGCCGGCTTCTCCCGCGCGGGCAGCCTCGATGGTGGCGTTCAGCGCCAGCAGGTTGGTCTGTTCGGCGATGCCCGTGATGATCTTGATCACCTTGCCGATTTCCGCGCTGCTTTCGCCCAGCTTGCCAATGGTGCCCGTCGTGTCCCTGGCCGTGTTCACCGCCGTGGAGGCGATCCGCGCGGCCTTGGAGGCGTTCTGGGAGATCTCCTGGATGCTGGCGCCCATCTCGGTGGTGGCGGAGGCCACGGTCTGGATGTTCTCATCCACTTCGCGGGTCGCGCCGGCGGCACTTTCAGCTTCGCGCGACGCGGTTTCGGCATTGCCACTCATGGCTTCGCTGACTTCCATCAGCTGGCCCGAGCTGCGATGCAGGCTTTCGGCCGTGTTGGCCACCTTCTCGATGGTGCCGCGCAGGTTCACCACGGTGCGGTTGAATCCATTGAAGAGGCGCGTGAATTCATCATTCTGGGTGTTCACCAGGTTGATGGTCAGACTGCCGTCGGCCACCTGGTCCATTGCGTGCAGCAGTTCCTCGATCTGGGCCTGCATGTACTCCTGCTGGCGCAGGATTTCCTGGCGGGCCGATTCCGCATCGTTGGCGGCCTGCTCGGCCAGACGGGCCTTGTCCGCGGTTTCCTGCTGCTGCGTTTCCACCTGGCCCAGCGCATCCTCGGCCAGTCGGGTCTTCTGGGCGCTTTCCTCGAGCGCCTCCTGGATCTTCAGCACCATCTTGTTGAAGGCGTCGCCCACGCTCTGCAGTTCATCGCCCGTGAGCACCGAGACCTGGACCTCGGTATCACCCTCGGCCACCTTGTTGGCCGCTTCTTCCAGCACTTTCAAGGGTCTGGAAATGCGGTCGGCGATCTTGGCGAAGGCGAAGGTTCCAAAGATCAGTATCAATGCGCTGATCCCGATCGAGAGCCAACGGATCGAGGCGACATCGCTGCTCAGCTGACTTCGATCCAGACTCAACACCATGGTGCCCAGACGTTCGTCTCCGCTTGTCACGGGTGCCAGAGCCACCAGATACTCATCCAGCATCAGCAGTTCCTGCGCGGAACCCTTGGATATCTTTTCGAGAGCCGGTGCGATCGCGGTCATGCAACTGGCGATCCGGGCGGGGTCCAGCTCGTCGGATACATCGGCCGCTTCATCGTGTTGCCGGTAGCTGACGAAACACGCGTTCTGCGCGTCCAGCACCATGCCCCAGCTCAGATCGTCGATGCTGCGCAGTCCATGCAGGCTCTCCTTGACCACCGAGGGGTCCTCGAAGATCAGCCCGGCTTCGGCATTCACGGCCATCAGGTGTGCCACGGCCACAACCTTGTCCTGCATGTAGTGCACCATGGATTTCTTCTGTCGCCATGGAAAGAATACCGACATGAAGACGGCCACCAGCAGCAGGACGCCTCCTGTGGCGCTGACCAGTTTCGTGCGGATCTGAGCTTTGTGCTGAGCGTTCATCTCATGCCCTGTTCTTGCTTGCCTTGCCTGATTGGATCCTGAGGGCAGTGACCTCAGGCAAGGATCATATCGGAGGATCCCCCGGTGTGATTCTGTCTGGGCGGATGAATGTTCGGGAGAATTTTCAGGCAGCGCGGGGGAGACGAGTTCGAGGACTCAATGTAAAGAGGCACCGATGGGTGCCCCTTGGGGGTTCAGGATCATGGGTGGGTCTGGAGCGGAGGTCAGCCGACCACCGTTGCCAGTTTGAGCAGCTTGCTGGAAAATTCGTGCTGCTCCTGGGACAGGCGTCCCTGATGGATCAGGATGCTGGGTTTGCCATTGGCCTCGCCGATGGCCACGCTGACAGTGCCACTGTTGACGAAATCGGGGACCCCGCTGACGCTCAGCTTGCCGCTGCCATCAATGACGGACTTGGCATCGGCGGTTCCGGGAGCCAGATAGATCACATCGTAGTTGGCCAGCTTTGATTCCAGATCATCCATCCGGACCAGTTCGGCGCTGACTCCATTGCTGCCGAACTCACGGACCACTTCGTCGGCCATCAGCTGGCTTTCGGAATTGTAAACCACGCCCACGGAAAAACTGACTTTCTTGCTCAGAGCCTGGTCAAAGCCCACGACTTTCTTGAGAATCATGGCCTGCAGCTTTGCTGGAATGGGCATGTCATCAACGACCGCCCAGGCAGAACTCGCCGCCAGGCAGAACAGCACGGTGATGGATGCCAGAACTCCCTTGCGAAAGCGCGTGCTCATGATTGCCCCTCCTGCATGGACCAGAATTCGCGGCTGCAACCGTCCCCTGAGGAAATGGTTCCAGGGCTGTATCGGTCAACCTGCGGTGGATGTTTGCTGCATGAAATGGGAAGCGCGTGATTCCCGACGATGGGGCGAATATGGAAAGGCCCCGTCACCGGGGCCAGTCATTTCTTGGGTCAGCACAACTTTCCTGCAGGCAGGCTGAAAGGCTTCAGTCGCTCAGGACTCGGTCCAGCAGCTGTCCACGCAGGCGCTCGATCCGCAGGCGGGCAAGGCTCCAGTCGGATTCGGTGCTCACCAGGCTGAGCCGCGCCGAGGCCAGGCTGACCTGAGCATCCCTGAAGTCCAGCGAGCTGGCGGCCCCCAGGGTGTATTGCTGGCGCAGCAGTTCCAGCTGGCGCCGTGCCACCTCAACGCGGGCTTGCGCCAGTTCCCGTTGCCGGTCGAGGGTGCGCCAGGCCTCCAGGGCGACCCGCATGCCGTTCTCCAGCTCCAGGCGGGTATCCTGCAGGCGCAGGGTGGCCTGCCGCGCCGCGATCGTCGCCCGTTGGCGGGTCACGCTGGATTGACCGCCCGTGTACAGATCCCAGTTCAGGCTCAGGCCCGCCGTGGCCGAACGGCTGCCCAGCTGTGCCTGCCCGCCCTCCAGATACCAGCTTCGTGCGTCACGGTGAGACAGGCTGCCTGACAGATCCAGGCGCGGTACCAGACTGCCGCGGGCGGCCATGGAGCGTTGGTCGGCAATGCGGGCATCCAGCATGGCGATCTCGGCGGCCGGGCCCTGGGTGCTGGCCTGAATGCACAGTTCCGCATCGTCGGTTGCCAGCGCGGACAGCGCCAGGCTGTCGCCCGTGATGCAGACACTTCCTGCTGGGAGACCCAGCAAGGTTCCCAGTGTTGCCTGTGCGGCTCTCAGGGCCTGCTCCCGACCGAGCAGGGCGCTGCGGTCGGCGTTCAGCGCCAACTCGGCGTTGAGCAGCGCCTGGGGTGAAATCGCGCCCAGCGCCCGTCGCAGGCTGTCCTGCTGGTAGCGTTCGCGGGAAATCAGCGCGCTCTCCCGGGCGATGTCCACTCCGCGCTCCGCCTCACGCAGGGCGTGCCAGCCCTGAAGTGCTTCCAGAGCCAGATTCTCGGCCTCGATGAAGGCCAGGGTCCGTGCGCGTGTCGCCTCGGCCGTGGCACGGCGCGAATCGGCCAACCCGGCCAGCCCGCGGAACAGGGTCCAGTTCAGATTCAGCGACGCCGTGCCGGTTTGTGAGTTCAGGTCGTCATGGCTGCCGGAGGACAGGGTGCGGCCCGCGTTGAGACCTGCAGTCGCCGAGAGTGTCGGCAGAAAGGGAGTGCGACCCAGAGCGAACCCCTTGTCCGCGGACAGAGAATCCAGCTGGATCACGAGACCGCGCGGACCCTGTTCCAGAGCCAGCCGCGCCGTTTCCCGCGCGGAGAGTGGAGTGCCATCGTGGAACACGGCCGCGGCCAGGGTCGTTGCCGGCACCAGGGCCAGAACCAGCAGGCGCGAGATGCATCGGATCGGGTTCATGCCAGCTCCTCCGTCTCCAGTTCCAGCACCGAGGGCTCGAGGGCTTCCGGGGGTGGAGTGCGTCCGTCAAGGCGTGCCCAGATCTGTCTCACATTGTTCAGTGCCAGGAATCCGCAGGGCAGTACCAGCAGCAGGATCACGGTACCAAAGAGCAGGCCCCAGGCCACCGACACCGCCATGGGAATCAGGAACTGGGCCTGGCGGCTGGTTTCCAGCACCAGTGGGCCGAGTCCGAATGTGGTGGTCATGGTGGTGAGCAGAATCGGTCGCAGGCGGCTGAGTCCGGCCCCGTGGATCGCGTCAAGCAGCAGCATGCCCGACTTGAGATTGCGGTTGATCTGGTCCACGAAGACGATGCCGTCGTTGACGATGATGCCTGTCAGCGCGATGATGCCGTACAGGGACAGCATGTTCAACTGGATGCCGTGCATCCAGTGTCCCAGCACCACACCGATCAGACTGAGGGGAATCAGCGAGAAGATCAGTCCAGCCTGCCCCCAGGAACGGAACACGAGCACCAGCAGCAGAAAGTTGGCCGCCAGGGCAATGCTGAAGGTCCGGCGAATCGAGGCCGCCTCCTTGGCCTGCTGGCGACTCTGTCCCTCGAAGGAGACTGTCACACCACGCGTACGTTCGGCCACGGCCTTGAACGCGGTTTCCTTGATGCCCTGAAGAATCGGCGGCAGGTCGGCACTCTCATTGTTCAGGCTGGCTTCCAGCGTGATCAGGCGCTGACCATCCTGGTGCTGGATGCTGGTGATGCCCTTGCCCCAGGTGATGGTCACCAGATCACCAAGACGGTGTATTCCGCCCGTGGGAGACGTGATGCGCATGTTCTGCAGCTCGCCGATGCTGGAGCGTTCCTTTTCACCATAACGCACCCAGACCTTCAGTTCGTTCTGGCCGCGCTGCAGACGCTGCGCCTGCAGACCGAAGTAGCCCTGTCGCACCTGGCTGGTCACATCACGCAGGGTATAGCCCAGGCTGCGGGCCTGGGGCTTGAGGCTCAGCACCAGTTCGCGGCGGCCTTCCTGATCGCTGTCGGTGATGTCCTTCAGATCATCCACCTGGTGCAGTTCTTCAAGCAGGATGTCACGCGCCAGCTCAAGCTGGGCCTGGTCGCGGCTGCGCAGACTGATTGACACCGGCTTGCCGAATGTGCCCACGCGACCGAATGTGAGCGCGCGGGATCCCGGCACATCTCCCACGCGATCACGGATGCGGTTGGCGATGACATAGGAATCCATGTTGCGCTGCTCGGTGGGCAGCAGCAGCACGTTCAGCTTGCCCGCATTGGCGCCGTTGCCGCCCAGATCGTTGCTGCCCATGGTGCGCGTCACACCCGTGATCACCATCTGGCTGTCGGGCCGTGAGGCCGACAGTTCGCGATTGACCTCGGCCACAGCCTCTTCGATGCGCTGCAACTGGCGCTCGGTTTCCACTTCCTGACTGCCACTGCTGAGGGTCAGGTTCACGGGGAAATTGTCGCCATCGATGAACGGGAAGAATGTGAGACCGACCTGGCCACCGCGCACCATTCCGAAGATCACCATCAGCATCGCGGCCGGAAAACAGAGCGTCAGCATGGGATTGCGCAACGCCCATTTGAGCAGGGGGCTGTAAAGCCTGACCGTGATGTACCGGATGAATCCTTCCACGCGACGGCGCACGGGATTGACCGTGGCGCCCTTGCGCAGACTCTTCGAGTGGGCCAGGTGAGCAGGCAGGATCAGGAAGGATTCGATCAGGCTGAACGCCAGGCAGGCGATCACGACCAGAGCGACCTGCCAGATGAACTTGCCCAGATTGCCGTCCAGGAAGAAGAAGGGCGTGAAGGCGATGATCGTGGTCGAGACGCTGGTCAGCACGGGCCAGATCATCTCCAGGGTGCCTTCGATGGCGGCCTTGATCGGCGGCGCGCCACGCTCGTGATGCGCGAAGATGTTCTCCGAGACCACGATCGCATCATCCACCAGGATACCCACCACGATGATCATGCCGAAGAGACTGATCACGTTGATGGTGATGGGGACCAGACCCGCGATGATGAACATGCCGAAGAACGAGAACGGCACACCCAGCGCGACCCAGAAGGACACATGGATGTTGAGGAAGAACCAGAGGCAGATCACCACCAGGGTCAGCCCGAAGAGGCCGTTCTTGATCAGCAGATTCAGGCGGTCCTTGAGATTCAGGGTGCGGTCGTCGATGGCGCGGGCCTGGACCGGCAGGCCCTGATCATTGAACAGGGCCACCTGCTCGTGGCAGATCTCGGCCACTTCCAGAATGTCCTCGCTGATCGTCTTGTCCACGTTGACCAGCACGGCGGGCTTGCCATCGTGATGCACGCGCTTGGGGTTGTCCTCCCAGCGCTCCTGGACGCGCGCCACCTGTTCCAGCCGGACCACAGCACCACCTGTGTTGCCCCGCACGGGCAGGTCCAGGAAATCCGTGACCTGATATCCACGCCCGAGGGCCCGGATCAGGTACTCTTCCTTGCGCGTGTCCAGCTTGCCGCCCGTCAGATTGACGTTGCCGCCGGACACAGCCGCGGCCACCTGCGAGAAGGTCAGGCCGTAGCGCCGCAGGCTTTCTTCGCTGACTTCGATCGAGATCTCCCGCTCGGGCAGTCCTTCCAGCACGACCTGGGAAATGCCCGGCTGCTCCAGCAGGCGATCACGGAAATCCTCGGCCAGATCCTTGAGCGTGGCGTGATCCGCGGGGCCGTACAGCGCAATGCTGATTGCCCGGCCGCGGAAGCGCTGTTCGAAGATCACCGGCTTCTCGGCGTCCTCGGGCAGGGCCGTGATCTGATCGATGGCATTCTTGATGTCGGCCAGCACGCGGTCCTTGTCGCTGCCCTTCTGCACCTCGACCGTCAGCGAGGCCAGGTTCTCGTTGGCCACACTCGTGATCCGTTCGACTCCGTCCAGTCCCTCGAGTGTCTGCTCCAGGCGCAACACGATGCCCTCTTCCACCTCCTCGGGCGAAGCGCCCGGGAACGGAACCTGGATCGTGATCGTGTCCGGCCGGATCTCGGGGAAGACCGAACTGTTCATGCTGAGCATGAAGATCAGGCCCGCAGCGAAGACCACCAGCATCAGCACGTTGCTCCAGATCGGGTAGCGGATGAAACCGCTGATGATCCCTCTCATGGACGGGCCCCTTCCGGGCTCGAGGGTTGGGGCCGGGGAGTTGCCGCATCACGCAGGCGCGTGCCGTCGGCGACTCCCTGCAGCAGGTCCAGCACCAGCGAGTCACCGGCGGCCAAGCCGCCCTGGATGACCACGGAGTCCCCCTCGGTATGGATCACATTCACGGATCGCCTCTCGAGAACACCTCCCACGAGCAGACCGACCCGGTTCTCCTGCGACAGCGTATAGGTTGGAATGCGCAGGGCGTTGTCCACGCGGGAGCCCTGGAACAAGGCTTCGACGAAGGCGCCTTCCAGCAGACGGTCGTTGCCGTCCGCGATACGCACATATACCGGCACGGTACGCGTGCTTTCATCGACTCGCTGCCCCAGACGCTGGACCCGGCCCCGCAGCATCTCGCCCGTTCCGGGCAGTCGCACGTCCACCACCGTACCGGTGCGAATCAGATGGAGGTCGGAGCCCGCGACCTGGATTTCCACTTCCAGAGTCTCCAGGTTCAACAGGCGTCCCACATTCGTGCCCAGGCGAGCCGTGGCACCGGGCCGCAGGTTGGCGGTGATCACGGTACAGTCGAAGGGAGCGCGGATTTCATGGCGCTCCAGCTGGATTTCCAGATCGCGGGCCGTGTTCCAGAGCCGGATCACACCGGCCTGGGACAGCAGACGTTCCGCGCGGGAACTGACCTCGGGCAGTGGCTTGAGTGTCTGGCGCAGATCAAAATCGCCCAGCCACGCGTTCATCGCCGGGCCATCCTCGGGAGCGTCGAACTCCAGCTCGGGCAGCGTGCGGGTCAGGCTGTTCAGCAGATCGCTGCGAGCGCTTTCCAGTTTCAGGCGCACGGGACGGTCATCCACCTTCAGCAGTACCGCACCTCGTTCGAAACGGGCCCCGGGCATGAATTCCCTGTCACCGGCTTCCACAGTGCCTTCCGCCTGGCTCAACAGCTCGATGTCGGCCACGGTGCGTACCCGGCCCCAGGCAGTGACCCGTGTGTCCAGGTTCCCGGGCTTGGCGACCATTGTGTTCACCACCACCTCCACCGCGGGTGCGGGTCGTCGCACTTTCGCTTCGCGGGCACGGATGAGCATCTGCATGGCCACCCACCCCAGGAGCAGCATCAGGACAGTGAACAGGATCTGTTTCGGTTTCATGCGGGAGTACCGTTTCGTTTTCTGTGGTGTCTGTCGGGCACGGCGGCACGACGTGCCGCCCTCTGATGGCCCGGAAGGAGGGCCCCGTTCGTGTCGTCACGGGCCTTGAGGATCGCAGGCCCTGCGGAACACAGCTTCAATTTGCTGATTTACTTTCACATCTTGACTGCCTCGCTGCCGGTTGTCCCTGACCCAGAAGATTGGCTCTCCGCCGGCCTCACCTCAGCTATCAAGGATTCTTCCATGACAACTCAGTCCATGTCCTACCGTCAGATGTGTGCCAGCGGTCTGCGCCTGAGTGCTCTCAGCCTTGGTGGCTGGACCACCTTCGGCGGCTCCCTCAAGGATGAAGCGCTGGCCAGGCGCATCATCAATCACGCCCTCGCGGCCGGCATCAATTTCTTTGACATTGCCGACATCTACGCCCACGGCGAGTCGGAACGTCTGATGGGGCGCCTGCTGAAGGACACTCCCCGTCACGAACTGGTGATTTCCAGCAAGGTGTTCTGGCCCATGTCCGAAGATGTCAACGACCGCGGGCTGTCGCGCAAGCACATCATCGAGTCGGTGGAGAAGAGCCTGAAGCGCATCGGGACCGACTATCTGGACATCTACTTCTGTCATCGCTGGGACGAGGACACACCGCTCCAGGAGACCCTGCGGGCCATGGATGACCTGGTGCGCCAGGGCAAGATCCTCTACTGGGGGACCAGCGAGTGGACCGGCGACCAGCTGAGCGACGCGCGCTACGAATCCGACCACTGGCGTGCCTACGCCCCTGCCGTCGAGCAGCCCCAGTACAATCTGTTGACCCGCTCAAGGGTCGAACACGAGATCGCACCGGCCACCCGTGAACTGGGCATGGGAATGGTGGTCTGGAGTCCCCTGGCCAGCGGCCTGCTCAGCGGCAAGTACGATGCGGGTGTCCCCGAGGGCAGTCGCCTGGGGCGCATCGACTGGTTGCGCGAACAATTGCTGGTGGAGGACAAGCTCGCCCGGGTCCGTCAGTTCAGTGCCCTGGCCCGCGAATTCGGTGCCACGCCTTCCCAGCTTGCGCTGGCCTGGATTCTGACCCGCCCCTGGGTCAGCAGCGTGATCACCGGTGCCACGACCATCGAACAGCTGGAAGAGAACCTGGGTGCCCTGACCCTGCAGCTCGACGAAGTGCAGGTGGAGCGCATCGAGGCCCTGTTTCCCAGTCCGGCCCCCGAGGGCTGATCCCCAACCCGGGTGTGCCCCCGGGCGGCACGATGGGAGGACCCGCAGTCATGAGCCGTCATCCCGAGCGTGTGATTTCTCTGGTGCCCTCGCTCACCGAAACGGTGCTCGACCTGGGACTGCCCCCTGAGCGCCTCGTGGGGCGGACCGCCTGGTGCGATTCTCCGCCCTGCGTACGCCGTGTGCGACGGGTGGGCGGCACCAAGACGCCGATGATCGGGCGGATCCTGAAGCTGAAGCCGGATCTGGTGCTGATGGACGCCGAGGAGAATCGACTGCAAGATCACCGGAGCCTTCGTGAAGCCGGGATCGAGATTCTGCTCTCGACCACCCGGTGCGTGGCCGATGTGCCGGATCTGCTGCGCGCACTCGGGGATCGTCTGGGTCTGGCCTCCGGTGTCAAAGCCGCGGATTGCCTGCAGCGCGCCCTGGATGGGCTTCGGACACCCAGCGAAACCTCCGCCGGACCCGCGGTACTTCCTCTCATCTGGTTGGATCCACTGATGGCGCTGGGACCCGACCGCTACGGGGGCGACCTCCTCCGCCGGGCTGGATTTCGTCTGGCCCTGCCTTCCGCTGCCACGGCCTACCCTGTGGTCAATCCTGCCGATCCTGGCACACCATCTCCGGACTGGTTGCTGCTCAGCAGCGAACCCTGGGCGTTCACGATGCACGAGGGGCGCCAACTGCAGCAGGCCTTCCATCTGGCCGGACGGCACAAGCCGCGTTTGCGCCGTTTGGACGGCAAGCTGCTGACCTGGTTCGGAAGTCGCACGGTCGAAGGGCTGGCCGCATGTGTCAGCCTGAGGCGTGAGCTGCAGCGCATTCAGCTTTGAACAAAGCTGCAGTAATCTCCTCTTCAAAGCTGTCAGTGCCGTGCTCCATTCAGGGAATGCACTCGCTCCGGAATGCTGTTCGTGATACTTGCTGGCCCTTGCCAACCCCATGTTTTCTGTCAGGTTCGACTGGACAATTTTGTCGTACGGGCGCGAGACAGCTTCCCGATTGAGCCTTGACAAGCCGCAAAGCATGCTATAGCTTCCTGACTGTCGGATTTAGCGCAATCCGAACATGGTCCTCACCCAGTGGACAATCTCGGTTCCGACACAGAACGCATCCCGCTTGAATTCGAAAATGAACATACATGCCCCGGTGACTCTTGGCTTGCCGGGCGTCGGTACTCCATACATGGATACCGGCGGGAATCCATTCTAGGGAGGAGAAAATGAAACGTGGCTTTCTCCAGTTCTTGCTCCTGCTGGCGCTTCCAGCCGCACTGCTCGCCGCGACGACGGGCAGTCTGAAGGGAACGATCAGCAGTACGGACACCGGAGCTCCCCTCGCCGGTGCCAACGTGATCATCAAGGGGACAACCATGGGGGCGGCGTCGGACATCGATGGAGAGTATTTCATCTCCAACATTCCGGCCGGCGTCTACACCCTCAGCGTCAGTACAGTGGGCTATTCCACCGGTGAAGTGACCGACCTGCGCATCCATGCCGACTTCGAGACGGTGCAGAATGTCACGCTCAAGGAATCGGCCATCGAGGGCGACGTGATCACCATCGTGGCCGAGCGCCCGCTGGTGCAGCTTGACAAGACTTCCAGCGTGCAGATCATGGACGCCGGACAGCTTGCCGATGTTCCCGTGCGCGGATACAATGACATCATTTCCGTGCAGTCCGGTGTGCAGACCTACGATTACAACACCAGCAACACCGGTCGTTACTACAACGAGAACACCAACGGGCCCCAGCTGTCGGTGCGTGGCTCCCGCCCGGACGAGATCATGTTCAACGTGGACGGCGTGTCCCTGAACGATCCCTATTCCGGTCTGGTGACCTTCCGCGTGCCCAATCTGGCCTGGGACGAGTTCACCTTTCACAAGGGCAACTTCTCCGCGGAGTACGGCCGCTACATGTCGGGCGTGGTCAACTGGACCACCCGCTCGGGCGGTTCGGACTACAAGGTGACCGCCGAGATGGAAAGCGAACTGGGCGACACCAAGCACAACTACGGCGACCTGGTCTACGGTCTGGGCATTTCCGGTCCCATCATTCCCGGCAACACGAACCATCGCTTCATGGTGGCTGCCGAGTCCTTCGCCACCGATGACCTGTCACCTTCCTTCGTTGACAATGGCCCCAAGAACAACGCCGGCTCCGAGTATCTCAGCGCCGCGGCCAAGCTCACCTCGAACTTCTCCGAGAGCATGCGCATGGACCTGGGTTTCCTGATGTCCAACGAGGACTGGAACGAGTACCGTCATTCGTACTACTTCAACAGCGATCACATGCCTTACTACGAAGACCGCAACACCGCGATCTACGGGCGCTTCAACTATGCCGTGAACAAGGACATCAACGGAACCTTCACCGCCGGTTACACCGACGTGAGCCGCTTCCGTGGTGACAACATGTTCAAGGACAACCTGCTGGCCTACGGAACGGACAATCTGCCGACCTATCCCACGGCCGCCCTGTTCTGGGATCCGGACCGGATGTTCCGCAACTTCATGAAGCGCCGCACCGAGAGCCTGAGCTGGCGTCTGGACCTGCAGATGCTCTTCGAACCGTCGCTGGCTTCGCTGCTGACCTCCGACGCCGACGAACTGGCCGAGCTGCAGAGCCGCCATGATCTGCGCTTCGGTGTGGACGGGCAGATGTACACGGTGCGCTACTACGAGCACTTCTTCCCCAACAACGTGCAGTCCGATGGTGCCGGCAACTACAACGCCAACGCCTTCGTGGATGCCAACTACTTCGGCTACGACCGCCTGGGCGAAGAGACCGACTCCGGCGGCGACTCCACTGGCCCGCGCGAGCCGACCGTCTTCGGTCTGTATGTGCAGGACAAGGTCAGCCTGTCCTATGGTATCCGTCTGGATCTGGGCCTGCGCCTGGACGTGCTGAATCCCAACACGCGCAAGATCAAGGACCTGACCTCGCCCCTCGGCAACGATGGTGTGTTCAGCCTGGCCAACGACACCGAGGATACCCAGAGCTTCAAGATCTGGAGCCCGCGCCTGGGCGTGAGCTTCCCGGCTTCGGAGAACACGACCTTCCACTTCAACTATGGCAAGTACGCGCAGTTCCCCTCGTTCTACTCGTATTACATCGGCTACGAGTATTACGACTACTACATCAACAACTCGCCGTACCACACCGTGCTGGGCAATCCCAACCTCGAGCCGATCAAGCTGACCTCCTTCGAGTTCGGCATTGACCACGCGCTGGGAGACTATGCCTCGGTGGCCTTCAGCGCCTACTACAAGGACATCAAGGACTACGTCAACAGCCAGAACCTGTCGGCAGTGCCTTCGAGCTACAGCACCTATTTCAACATGGACCGTGCCGTGACCAAGGGCTTCGAGTTCGAGTATCGCCTGCAGCCCTACAAGCGCTTCAGCGGTGTCGTGAACTACACCCTGTCCTGGGCCAACGGTACCGGTTCCAGCAACGACAGCAACGATCGCGTGTCGCACACCGCCGGTGAAGTGCCCAAGTACACCAACCCGCTGGTCTTCGACCGTCGCCACAATCTGGCCGGTCTGCTGTCCTACGCCTTCGCCAAGGGTGACGGCCCCCGTCTGGCCGACTATCCGGTGCTCGAGAACACGGTCTTCGGCGTGCAGCTGAACGCCAACTCCGGTCGCCCCTACACCAAGCGCAACGTGTACAACGAGGTGACCCTGGGCTCGACCTTCCCCGAGAACGAGCGCAGCATCAATGCCTCGTACATGGACTGGAACTACCAGCTGGACCTGCAGCTCACCCGCAAGTTCGCCTTCGGTCGCGTGGGCCTCGAGCTCTCGGCCCGGGTCGAGAACCTGCTGGACACCGAGAACCAGGTCGCGGTCTGGGAAGGCTCCGGCGATGCGGGCACCACCTACTGGCTGGGTACCAACGAGGGTCTGGCCTGGCAGCAGAACAACGCTGGCGCCATTTCCGAGTATGACGGTATGACCGGTCCTGACGCCTACCGCTTCCGCGAGGACGACCCCAACAACTGGAGTTCCCCGCGTCGTGTGTTCTTTGGCCTCACGGTCACCTACTAGTCAGAGCAAGCAAGGAGCAGATACATGAGTCGAAAGCTTGTCGCCGTCACACTTGCCATGCTGACGGTGGTCGCGGTGGGAACGGCGGAACGGCCGGTGAGCAAACGATCGGGACAGGAGACGGACATCCGGTCCACCCTGACCACGATCGACGCCAACCAGCTGGACCTGTTCGTCACCAACGAAGGCAACTTTGCCTACGACATTTCCAACATCCGCGGCAAGGCCGACGGGTTGTACTTCCCCAATACCTACCCCCTGTCCGACAAGACCATCATCTACGATGCCGGTCTCTGGATGGGTGGCATCCGCGGGGGCGACACCCTGGTCACCGTGGCCGAGTACTCCAGCGAGTTCAGCCAGGGTCCGCTGGGAGGCGATCCCACCTCCCCGGTCAACCGCGTCTACAAGATCTACAAGGACCACCTTGGCAAGGTCGCCAACGGTTTCATGGTCCAGGACAAGAACGGCGATGATCCCAATGCCTTCGTGCCGCTGACCGCCACAGATTACAACGAGTGGATCGCCGGCGGTGGTCCCGTGGGCAGCGATGGCACCCCCTGGATCAACGAGCTGGGCGCCGATCAGATGACCTTCGCGTACTACAACGACGGTGTGGCCGCGTCGCACACCAACGACGCCGGAGCCACCGATCCCATCGGCATCCAGATCCGTCAGACCACTTTCGCCTTCAATCGCAGCGATGCGTTGGGCAACGTGATCTTCATGCGCTTCGACATGGTCTACGATCCCGCGGCCAGCGATACCCTGCACAACGCCTATGTGTCCCTCTGGGCCGACCCCGATCTGGGCGGCGCCGGTGACGACTTCGTGGGCTGTGATCCGGACATCGGTCTGGGCTATTGCTACAACGCCACCAACAATGACAATGCCTACGGTTCGGCGCCCCCGGCGGTCGGCTTCGACTTCTTCCAGGGACCGACGAACACCTACGGGCTGGAATGGCCCCCGGCCAGCGGAACGGTGCCGGCCACCCTGCCGATGACCTCCTTCAACAAGTACATCAACGGCACGGACCCCCATTCCAAGATTGACACCTACAACTACATGTCCGGTCTGCAGCTGGACGGTACTCCGCTGCCCAACGGCACCACCTTCCAGGTGGCCGGCGATCCCGTCACCGGTACTGGTGAACTGGACACCGACCCCGCCGACCGTCGCTACATGCTGAGCGCCGGGCCCTTCTACATGGCCCCCGGTGACACCAATGTGGTGGTGGCCGCCATCGTGGCCGCGCAGGGCACCAACCGGCTGAGCTCGGTGACCTTCATGCGTTACGTGGACACCTTTGCCCAGACCGCGTTCGACAACAACTTCGTGGTGGCCCAGCCGCCCGCCATTCCCGAGTTCAGCACCGTGAGCGAGATGCCCAACAAGGTGAGCCTGGTCTGGAACGGCGCGTCCCAGGATTCTCCCGGCGATTACGCCTTCCAGGGTTACAACATCTGGCAGGGCGCGACGTCTTCCGGTCCCTGGATCCGCATCGGGACCTACGACGAGGTGGACGGTGTGGCGACGATCTTCGACACGGCCTTCGATCCCGAGACCGGTGAAATCTACCGTCAGCCGCAGCAGTTCGGTTCCGACTTCGGAGTGCGGCGCTACATCGAGATCACCAGCGACGCCTTCACCTGGAACGGCAACACGGGCCTGGTGAACAATCACACCTACTACTTCGCCGTGAGCGCCTACAGCTACGACCCCAACGCGGTGCCCAACAACCTGGAATCCGCCAAGGTGGTGGTTGCGGTCACGCCGAACGCCGGTCCCAACGGGACCGACTGGAACACCGCTTTCGTTGATTCCGTGATTCACTCGGCCGGTTCCAGCGATGGCACGGTCGAGCTGGACCTGATCGACGAAGCCCAGCTGATGACCGCCAACTACGCGGTCAGTTATTATGACACCAGCTGGGTCGAGGGCGAACTGCCGGACACCGCCACCGTGGTGCAGACCTGGTGGCGCGTGATGGATACCACCCACAACGTCCAGAAGGCCCACGGTGTGGCCCAGGCGGACACCGACTATCCCGATTTCGCGCACCATGTGACGGGTGCTCCTCTTGTCGACGGTACTCTGGTCAAACCGCTTGGACCGCCTCTTCAGGGCAACTCCTACGGCTGGACCGCCAACGATCCCGACAACTCCGGACGCTGGCTGACCGGTGTTGCCGGTGGACTGGAACTGTTCTTCGGCGGGCTGGGTCTCGGTGTCAATTTCTTTGGCAGTACGCTGGCACCCTCCGATTACACGGCCGTTGATGTGGTTCTCACGGCGGATCAGAATGAGTGGTCCAATTGTCAGGTCTACCGGCGTGACATGGGCTATGCGGCCAATGGAATCGGCACCTTCCCCGGCAAGGCATTCGACATGTCCGATCCGGCCAACCCGCGTCGACTGAACATCTGCTTCGTGGAGAATGACGATCCCAACGATCCCTCCAACACGGCGGATGGTACCTGGAACCCCAACGGTTCGTCCCTGGGCGGTCGTGAGTATCTGTTCATCATGGACAGCGACTACAACGGCGGCGTGGATTACGACGACGACAACTGGGGCCCCGGTGCTGACGTGCAGTGGGCGGCCTGGATTCTGCTGCGCAGCAGCCAGACCGGTGATTGTGCGGATCCGAACGATGCCACCGGTGGCTGTTTCGAGTCGCTGCTGGCGGCACGTCCGGCAACCTTCAGCATGGTCCCCAATTACGTGAACACGACCGCCGACGTCTTCACCTGGTCCACCACGGCCACCACAGCGCACATGTCCTCGAAGACGCTGGATACGGTGCGTGCGGTGCCCAACCCCTATTACGGACGCAGCTCCTACGAGACCAAGGCGGACGTGAAGGTGGTCAAGTTCACCAACCTGCCGGCCAATGCCACCGTCAAGATCTTCAACGTCGCCGGTGATCACATCCAGACCCTTCAGACCTCTCCGGGCAGCTCGACCTACGAACTGCAGTGGAACCTGAAGAATTCCAACAACATCTACGTGGCCAGCGGCGTCTACGTGTACTTCGTGGAAGCGCCCGGCTACGGTGAGTCCTTCGGCAAGGTGGCGGTCTTCCTCGAGGAAGAACGCCTGAAGGATTATTGATGGGCACCCCGGAACTGATGGGAGGACTTATGAACAGCAAGACATATATCAGTGCGGGACTGGCCCTGGCCCTTGGCCTGGCGGGAAGCGCACTGGCTGGTGGTGAAACCAGCGTGGGCAGTGCCGGTGCGCAGGAGCTGCGCATTCCGGTGGGCGCCCGTGGCACGGCCCTGATGGGTTCGTTCCTGGGCGACGTGCACGGCGTGGACGCCATCTGCTGGAACCCCGGCGGACTGGTGGACCTGGAGAGCAACGAAGCCACCTTCGGCAACTTCAACTACTGGGCCGACATGGACATGGTCCAGTTCGCGGCGGCGCACAATTTCGGCAACCTGGGAGCCCTGGGCGTGAGTGCGCGGGTCTTCAACTATGGTGACCTGAATGTGACCACCGAGTCCCAGCCGGACGGCACGGGCGAAGTGCTGCAGCCGAAGTCCAGCATCATCACGCTGGCCTGGAGCCGTCGCATTTCCGACCGTGTGGCACTGGGCATGAATGCCAACCTGGTCAACCAGAAGGTCAAGGACATGAGCGCCAGCGGCGTGGCCTTCGACTTCGGTGTGCAGGTCGAGACGCCCATGGACGGACTGAGCTTCGGCATCGTGCTGAAGAACTTCGGTGCCAACATGAAGTTCTCCGGATACGGCAACGAGACCAAGTTCATTCCCGACGACGCCGAGCCGGGCAGCGTGCGCAAGACCTGGACTCTGGAGTACCAGGACTTCGAACTGCCGTCCTCGTTCCAGCTGGGTCTGGCTTATGACGTGATGGAAGACCCGATCAATCGCCTGTCGACCTATGCGGCCTTCGTGGGCAACAACCATTCCAGCGACGAGTACATCTTCGGCGCCGAGTATGGTTTCCGCAACCTGGCCTTCGGACGGTTCGGCTACACCTACGCGTCCAACATTTCCGACGACGCCACCTTCAGTCAGGACTATCTGTACACCTGGTCGGGAGGCCTCGGCTTCCGTTTCGATCTGGGCGCCACGGACCTGTTCGTCGACTGGAGCTACACCGAGAACAAGGTCTTTGACGCCACGCAGTGGTACACCCTGCGTTTCGCCTTCTAGCCCCTGTCTCGACTTTCGAGTGTTTTCCTGGGCCGGTTCCGCTGAACCGGCCCAGGTTCTTTTTCGGGGTACCAGGAGCTTTCCCGGTGCAGCCGACCCCCGGGCAGCAATTTTCGGGCAAAGCTGCCGGGCGGGTCCGGCTACACTATATTGGCCCGTCGCGCCGGATCCCGGCGTCATCCCGGACCCCAAAGGAGTGAGCCATGTTTCTGGGCAAAGTGGTGGGTACCGTCTGGTCCACCAAGAAGGTGGACAACCTGCGCAACCTGCGTCTGCTGCTGATCCATCCGGTCAACCTGAAAGTGAAGACCAACGAGGATCTGGTGGTGGTCGCCGATGTGGTGGGTGCCGGCGTGGGTGAACTGGTCATCTGCGCCTACGGCCACGCGGCCCGCATGGCCATTGGCAACAATCCCGACATCTCGGTGGAAGCGGCCGTGGTGGGCATTGTGGACGAGCTGGAAGCCAGCCCGGAATTTCTCAGCGTGATACCCGGTGAGCCGGGCAATGCGGCGGCGGATGCCAAAGGAGGCAAGTGATGGCCGTGAGCGAAGAAACCCTGCGGACCCTGACCCGACGGATCATTGACGAACTGGGTCCCCGGGCCACGCCGGACAATGTACGCGAGAAGGTGAAAGCCGCCGTCGAGCGCATGGAGATGGACCGCAGCACGCTGTCATCGCTGCCCCAGTTCACGGCCAGCCATCTCAGCCACAAGGGCAGCCAGATCATCGTCACCGTGTACGGCAAGAATCGTCCAGGGGTGCTGGCCGCCGTGACCCAGTGCCTGGCGTCCTTCAACGCCAACATCGTGGATGTGAGCCAGAAACTGATGCTGGACTGGTTCACCATGATCATCGTGGTGGAAGCCCAGGGTCTCAGTTCGGCTTTCGTCGAGTTGCAGAAGGCGCTCAAGGCTGTGGGCGAGACCCACGCGATGCAGATTCACGCCCAGCACGAGGATGTGTTCGCGGCGATGCACCGGGTCTAGGCTCCGCAATCATCACGTCGCTTCCCAGAGAGGTATTGCATGTCCTGGACCCATGAGGAAATCCTGCAGACCCTGCAGATGACGGAGATCGAGCACTTCGACATCCGCACCGTCACCATGGGCGTGAGCCTGCGGGACTGCGCCTCCGATTCCTGCGCGGTCATGAAGCGCAAGGTGTATGACAAGATCACCACCTCCGCCTGCCGCCATGTGGCCGCCGCCCAGGAAATCGAATCCCGCTACGGCATCCGCATCGCCAACAAGCGCATCGCGGTGACTCCGCTGGCCATTCCCGGCGAAGTGATGACTGCCGACGAGTTCGTGGAACTGGCCATTGCCATGGACCGGGCCGCCGCCGAGTGCGGCGTGGATTACATCGGTGGTTTCAGCGCTCTGGTGGCCAAGGGCATGACGCCCGGTGACCAGAACCTGATTCTGGCCATCCCGCGGGCGCTGGCCCAGACCAAGCACGTCTGCTCGAGTGTGGACATCGGCAACAGCCGCGCCGGCATCAACATGGATGCGGTGCGCCTGATGGGCGAGGTGATCAAGGAAACCGCGCGTGAGACGGCCGACCGGATGAGCATTGGCTGTGCCAAGCTGGTTGTGTTCTGCAACGCGGTGGAGGACAACCCTTTCATCGCGGGTGCCTTCCACGGCGTGTGCGAACCGGATGTGGTGGTCAATGTGGGAATCAGTGGTCCCGGCGTGGTGCTCAAGGCCGTGCAGGAAATGGGCGATGCGGCCGATTTCGGCGAAATCTCCACGGCCATCAAGCGCATGGCCTTCAAGATCACCCGTACCGGAGAGTTGATCGGACGCGCGGTCGCCGATCTCCAGGGTCTGCCTTTTGGAGTGGTGGACATCAGTCTGGCCCCGACACCGGCACCGGGCGACAGCGTGGGCGACATTCTGGAAAGCATGGGCCTCGAGCGCGTTGGCGCACACGGTACCACCGCCGCCCTGGCCTTGCTCAACGACGCGGTCAAGAAGGGCGGCATGATGGCGTCGGCCTTCGTGGGTGGCATGAGCGGCGCTTTCATACCCGTGAGCGAAGACCAGGCCATGATTCGCGCGGCGGCCGAAGGTGTGCTCTCCATCGAGAAGCTGGAAGCGATGACCTGCGTGTGTTCGGTGGGGCTGGACATGGTGGCGATCCCCGGTGACACCCCGGCGACCACCATTTCCGCGATCCTTGCCGATGAAGCCGCACTGGGCATGGTCAACAACAAGACCACCGCCGTGCGCCTGATTCCCGCCGTGGGATACAAGGTGGGCGACATGGTGGATTACGGCGGCCTGCTGGGTGCCGCTCCGATCATGCCCGTGCGCACCCAGGACAGCAGCATCTTCATCCGCCGCGGCGGACGGATCCCCGCGCCAACGACGGGCATCCGCAACTGACGCGCATCCGCGGATGCCGTCCACGCACCCCAGGAATGCCATGAGCACCACACAGACCCACCGGCTGGCTGCCTGTCAGCTCAACCCTCGCCTCGGCGATCTGTCCACCAACCGCGACCGGCACCTCGAGCTGGCCCGGCAGGCTCTGGACCGGGGCTGCGAGCTGGCACTGTTTCCCGAGCTGTCTCTCACGGGTTACGCGCTGCGCGACATGGTGCACGAGGTGGCGCTGGGGCGTGACGATGACTTCTGGACACCCCTGCTTCAGATGAGCCGCGAGATCGATCTCTGCGTCGGATTCGTCGAGGTCAGTCCCGCCTTCCTGTACTACAACAGTCAGGCCTATCTCAGCGGGGGCAGGTTCCTGCATGTACACCGCAAACTCTTTCTGCCCACCTACGGTCTGCTGGAAGAGAAACGCTTCTTCGCGCGTGGCGAGACCGCACGCGCTTTCGACACACGGTTCGGGCGGGTCGGCATGCTGATCTGCAACGATTGGTGGCATGCGGGATTTCCGCTGGTACTGGCCCAGGAGGGCGCCACCCTGATGCTGGCTCCCGCCAACAGCCCAACCAGGGCGCTGTCCGCCAACTCTTCGGCCTATGGCTTCGGCCCCGGTATCAGGGTGGAAAATGAAAATGCCCGCGTGTGGTACAGCCTGCTGGCGTTTCATGCCAAGACCCAGTCCGCGCCGATCCTGTTCTGCAATCGCCAGGGCTTTGACGATGGCATCGGCTTCTGGGGTGGCAGCTCCTGGTGGAACCCGGGCGGCATCTGCCAGCAGGCGCTGGGTGCCGAGGAGGAACTGCTGGTGGTGGAGCACAGGCCCGATGACGTGCGCCGCGAGCGGATCTACTCGCCTCTGGTACGCGACGAGGAACTGGATCTGCTGATCCGTGAGCTGCAGCGCGTGCGTGAGCTGCGCGCGGGAAACGGGCTCTGAGATGGGTGCTCGCAAGACCCACAGGAAGGGCGCATCCGAGCCGCCCGCCGCTCCGGACGCGACGGCAACCGGTGCCAGCAGCCGACCCAAGCTCTCGTCCAAGGCGGGACTGCCACCGGGCAGCCTGGTCTACATCGGACTGCCCCGGGACCACGCGGTCACTCTCACCGTGGAAATCGTGGAGGGCGGTGCACACCGGGTCGAAACCTTTGACTCCCTTGAACAGCTCGCCTCCTTCAGGCCTGCGGGACTGGCCTGGTATCACCTGGACGGATTGCATCACATCCCCTGGATCGAAGCTCTGGGCAAGCGCTTCGAGATAGACTCTCTGGTCCTCGAGGACATCCTCAATACCCGCCAGCGCCCCAAGTTCGAGCAGCTGGACAACATGCTCGTCTTTCATCTCAAGCGGATTCTGAGCAATCGGAACGGCCACTCGATGGAGCAGGTCAGCCTGCTGCTGGGCAAGGATTGGGTGCTCACGTTCCAGGAACGGCCCGACGGCTTGCTGGAACCGCTGAGAACCCGCCTCAAGCGCTCCGACAGTCGCTTGCGCGCAGGGAATGCGGATCTGCTGGCGACCGCCGTGCTGGACGTGGTGGTGGACAGCAGCTATTCGGTCATGGATCGCATAGGCGACGAAGTGGACCAGCTCGAACTGCAGGTCCAGCAGGCGGAAAGCGGTCATGTCCTCTCCAGGGCCTTCGAGCTGCGGAGGCGCATGTACTCTCTGCGGCGGGCATTTCTGCCCCTGCGCGACGCCCTGGGCTCGGCCATGCTGGCGGATACACCCCTGCTGCGACGCGCCGTGCGCCCCTTCCTGCGGGACGTGCATGACCATGTGCTGCATGCCTCGGAGCAGGTGGAGTCGCACCGCGAGATCGTGACCCAGGTGGTGGAACTGCATCTTTCGCTGGTGAACCTGCGCGCCAACGAGATCATGAAGATCCTCACGATCATGGCCTCACTCTTCATCCCACTCTCATTTCTGGCGGGCGTCTATGGCATGAATTTCCAGCACCCGGATGGCAGCCCGTCGATTCCGGAACTGCGCTGGATCTGGGGCTACCCCGCCTTCTGGGGGGCCTGCCTGTTCTTCGTTCTGTCCTTCCTGATCTATTTCCGCCGCAAACGCTGGATCTGACGACGGCTGCTGGCGTTGTGCCTGCTGCCTTGCCAGCGGCGGGTGCTGGCGTTGTGCCTGCTGCCTTGCCAGCGGCGGGTGCTGGCGTCATGCCTGCTGCCCTGCCAGCGGCGGGTGCTGGCGTCGTGGCCGCAACCTTGCCAGCGGAGGGTGCTGGCGTCATGCCTGCTGCCTTGTCAGCGGAGGGTGCTGGCGTCTTGCCCGCAACCTTGCCAGCGGAGGATGCTGGCGTCATGCCCGCAACCTTGCCAGCGGAGGGTGCTGGCGTCATGCCCGCAACCTTGCCAGCGGAGGATGCTGGCGTTGTGCCCGCAACCTTGCCAGCGGAGTATGCTGGCGTCTTGCCTGCTGCCTTGCCAGCGGAGGGTGCTGGCGTCGTGCCTGCTGCCTTGCCAGCGGAGGATGCTGGCGTCGTGCCCGCAACCTTGCCAGCGGAGGGTGCGGGCGTCATGCCAGCCACCGTGGACAAGTCCGTTCGGATGTCAAGCCTGCCTGACTCCTGGCCCGCGGGAAAGCCAGCGGCGTCGGTGTCCATTTGCATCTGAGGCGATGCCGGGATATCTTGGCCGGTTCGCCGAATCCGCAGTGTCAGGGTTCGACCTACGGGCAAAGAGCCGCGGGAGTGGCGGAACTGGCAGACGCGCAGGATTTAGGTTCCTGTGCCTTCGGGCGTGGGGGTTCAAGTCCCCCCTTCCGCATCAATAGTGTGTGCACCAGAAAAATCGTGAGGACAAGGTGGACGTCAGCATCAAGGAGCTGAAGGCCGGCGAAGTGGAAATGACGGTGAGCATTCCGTCCGCCACGGTCAATGAGCAGATCGAACTCAAGTACCGCGACCTGCAGAAGAAGGTGGCGATGAAGGGCTTCCGGCGTGGCAAGGTGCCCATGGGCATGTTGCGCAAGACCATGGAAGGCCAGGTCCTCAACGATGTCGTGAACGAGATGATCCAGACCGCCTATCCCCAGGCCGTGGCCGAGAAGGAGCTGTCTCCGATCCAGCAGGGCGTGATCGAGAAGGTGGACCACGAGCCCGGCGGCGATCTGTCCTTCACTGCCCGCATCGAGGTCGAGCCCGAGATCGAGCTGAGCAAGGTCGAAGGCCTGACCGTCGAGCGCCTGCGCCGCGACGTGACCGACGCCGACATCGATCGCTCCATGGAAGAGCTGCGCACGCGCTACGCCAGCTGGGTTCCCTGCGAGGATGGCGCTGTCGAGGGCGACCAGCTGAGCTGTGACATCCAGGAAAATGATTCGATGGGCCTGCCCGTCGACAATCGCCTGTACAAGAACATCCAGGTGGAGTTGGGCAAGGGCCAGTACGGTCCCGATTTCGACTCCAAGATGCTGGGCATCAAGTCGGGCGAGAGCCGCGACCTGAGCATCACCAACCCGGAAGACGATCCCGATCCCGAAACCGCCGGCAAGACCGAGTATTACACGGTCACCGTGCACGAGGTGAAGCGTGCCGAGAAGGCCGAGCTGAATGACGAGTTCGCCCAGGAAATCCCCCCGGGTTTCGATACCCTGGCCGCGCTCAAGGAGCACGCCCGCGGCGAGCTGGCCAAGTCGCTGGAGCGCAGCATCGAACAGGGCGTGAACAACCGGATCGTCGAGCAGCTGATCGCGGAGAACCCCTTCGAGGTGCCGCAGAAGATGATCGATCTGCAGCTCGAAGACCTGCTGGACCGCGCGAAGAAGGGCACCAGCAATCCCATCGACGACGACATCGTGCGTTCCACGTACGCCCCACAGATCGAGAACAGCATTCGCTGGAACATGATCGCCAAGGCCGTGCTCAAGAAGCAGGGCATCCGCATCGGCGACGCCGAGATCCAGGCCGAGATCGAACGCATCGCCACCGAGCAGGGGCAGACCGTCGAGACCGTCCAGCTTCAGCTCAAGCGCGGCGACGCCATGCGCAAGATGGCCGAGTCTCTGGTGGAACGTGCGCTCTTCGATTACCTGCGTTCCGTCTCGACCATCGTCGACAAGGAAATGGACGCCAGCGAAGCCTGAGACACGTGCGTCGATACCCGTCTGAAAGGTGAAGCCGAATGGGCTTGATTCCGACCGTCATCGAGACCACAGGCCGCGGCGAGCGGGCCTTTGACATCTATTCCCGCCTGCTCAAGGAACGCATTGTGTTTCTGGGCACGGGCATCAACGATCACATCGCCAACCTCACCGTGGCCCAGCTGCTGTTTCTGGCGGCCGAGGACCCCGACAAGGACATCCACCTTTACGTGAATTCGCCGGGTGGCAGCGTGAGCGCCGGGTTGGCGATCTACGACACCATGCAGTTCATTCGTCCGGCCGTGTCCACCATCTGCATCGGCATGGCCGCCTCGATGGGTGCCGTGCTGCTGGCCGCGGGCGCCAAGGGCAAGCGTTTTGCCCTGCCCAACAGCCGCATCATGATCCACCAGCCTCTCGGCGGCATCCAGGGACAGGCCTCGGACATCGAGATCCAGGCTCGTGAGATCCTGAAGATGAAGGTCCAGCTGAATCAGATCCTTGCCCGTCACACGGGTCAGACTCTGGAAGCGCTCGAGCACGATACGGATCGTGACAACTTCATGTCCGCCGAAGACGCGGTGGCCTACGGCCTGGTTGACGAAGTCATCGCCGACGACAATTCCCGCGCACGCGCCGTGGGCGGCAAGCTCTAAGGGGTATCATGTCCCGCGACCAGGAATTCCGCGATCCCAATCCGACCTGCTCCTTCTGTGGCCGCAACAGCCATGATGTGCAGATCATGATTCAGGGACCGATGGTCAACATCTGCAACGAGTGCGTCGAAGCCTCGGCCCAGATCGTGCGGCGCAACATGAACCAGAACCGGCGCCTGCCCATCGATCGTCTGGTCACCCCCCGTGAAATCAAGCAGAAGCTGGATGAGTACGTGATTGGCCAGGAAGGTGCCAAGCGCACCCTGGCCGTGTCCGTCTACAATCATTACAAGCGCATTCGCTCCCAGAGCGGGGATACCATCTCCAAGGATGTGGAACTGCAGAAGTCCAACATCCTGCTGATCGGCCCCACCGGTACGGGCAAGACCCTGCTGGCCCAGACTCTGGCCCGCTTCCTGCAGGTGCCCTTCACCATCGCCGACGCCACCGTGCTCACCGAAGCCGGCTATGTGGGTGAAGATGTCGAGAACATTCTGGTTCGCCTGCTGCAGGCCGCCAATTACGATGTGGCCTCGGCCGAGATGGGCATCGTCTACATCGACGAGATCGACAAGATCGCGCGCAAGGAAGGCAACGTCTCGATCACGCGTGACGTGAGCGGAGAAGGCGTGCAGCAGGCCCTGCTGAAGATGCTGGAAGGCACTGTGGCCTCCGTGCCGCCCGAAGGTGGTCGCAAGCATCCCGAGCAGAAGCTGATCAACATCAACACGCGCAATATCCTCTTCATCTGCGGCGGCGCCTTCGACGGGCTGACCGACATCATCAGCCACCGCATCGGGCGCAATCACATGGGATTCGGTGCCGACAGCACCATCCGCTCACTCAATTCGGACGGCGTGCTCAAGCAGGTGGCCTTCGAGGATCTGATGCGCTACGGCCTGATTCCCGAATTGATCGGCCGTCTGCCTGCGGTGACCGTGCTCGAGGAACTGAGCGAGTCGGCCATGCTGCAGATCCTGACCGAACCCCGCAACGCCATCGTGCGCCAGTACCAGAAGCTCTTCGAGCTGGACGGCCAGGCGCTCAACTTCTCCCGCGAGGCCCTGCTCGAGATCGTGCGCGAGGCACGCCGTCGCAAGACCGGTGCCCGTGCCCTGCGCGCCATCGTCGAAGAGCGGCTGCTGGATGCGATGTACGAACTGCCCGAGCGCAAGGACGTTGAAGAGGTTGTCGTCACGCGTGATACGATCCTCAAGGGGCACCGCCCCCGCGTCAAGTTGCGCCCTGCCAAGCCCGTGAAGGTGGCCGAACGCCGTCAGACCGCGCCCGTCAAGAGCGAACGCCGTCGCGCCTGAGCACGAGCGGCGATGAAAATCAGAATCCCCCGCCGGGCATGCCGGACGGGGGATTCTCGTATTCACGGCGGCTGGTGTGATCAGCGCAGCGGAACCCGGATCACCACCAGCTGGGAGTCCTGCAGCGCTTCCACGTGGGACGTACCGGGGCCGTCGATGGTGAGCGCGTCACCGGCACGCATCTGGTGTCCTTCGCAGAGCAGTTCACCGGAAGGCAGGTAAAGATACAGCCCGCTGCCTTCGTCCACGGAAGGCAGCTCGAGCTTCAGTCCCGCCTCCAGATCGGCCCGATCCACCCAGGCACGCTGGTGCATGGGCAGGGTGCCATTCGTTCCATCAGGACTGACGAGAGCCTGCAGACGGTTCTTGCGGCCTTCGGCGGGAAAGTGCACCTGATCGTAGCGCGGCGTGTGTCCCTTGCGGTCGGGAATGATCCAGATCTGCAGCAGATGGCAGGGCTGGTCCGGGCTGGGATTGATCTCCGAATGGGTAATGCCCGTTCCGGCACTCATCGCCTGCACGTCCTCACCCGTGATCCGCTGGGCATGCCCCATGCTGTCCTTGTGCTCCAACTCACCCGACAGGCCGATGGAGACGATCTCCATGTTGTCGTGCGGGTGCGTTCCAAAGCCACTGTTGGCCGAGATCCAGTCGTCGTTCAGCACGCGCAGGGCGCCATAGTGCAGACGATCCCGATTGAACCAATCGGCGAATGAAAAACAGAAGTGGCTGTCCAGCCAGGCCAGTCGTGAGTGCCCCCGGGTTTCTGCGGGGTAGAGTGTGACGTTCACCGATTCTCCCGTCGCGGCAATCAGCCGCTGTTGCGTTCGTAGATGTCCCCCAATTGCTTGAGCCAGACTTCATCCTTGCGGTTGCGATAACGTTTGCCCAGCCTCCAACGCCAGTTTCCGCCAAGGGTTCCGGGGATGTTCATCCGGGCTTCGGTGCCCAATCCAAGCCAGTCCTGCATGGGAATGACCACCCAGTTGGCCGAGCTGGCCCAGAGCGCACGCAGGCTGGCTCGCGGCACCTGGTCGAGAGACTTCACGTCCAGCATGTCGAAGACACGCTCGTGGAGAGTGGGTTCCTGCTTCTCAAGGAAGCCCAGCAGGGTGTCATTGTCGTGGGATCCGGTGAGTGCCACACACTCCTTCTCGTAGTTGTGGGGCAGAAAGGCCGCGTTGCCTTCCAGGAAGCCGAACTGGAAGATCTTCATGCCCGGGAAGTTGAAGCGGTTCTTGAGAGCGCTCACTTCCGGGGTGATCACGCCCAGATCCTCGGCAACCACCGAGAGGGCGGGAAACGCGCCGGTCAGCACGGTGAACAGCGTATCACCGGGAGATTTGACCCAGACTCCGAATTCGGCGGTCTCGGCATCTCCCGGAATCTCGTAGGCCGACTCGAATCCTCGGAAATGGTCGATGCGAACGGTGTGCACCTGACTCATCAGCCTGTGCACGCGTGAGCGCCACCACCAGAAGTTGTCGGACTGCATCGTGTGCCAGTCGTAGTGCGGATTGCCCCAGAGCTGGCCGGTGGGCGCGAAGTAATCCGGCGGCACACCGGTCTTCACTTCAAGGCTGCCATCCTGATTCAGCCGGAAGTAGTGAGGCCAGCACCAGACATCGGCGCTGTCGTAGGCCACGAAGATCGGCAGGTCGCCGATGATCCTGATGCCACGTTCCTCAGCCGCCATGCGGACATGGTCCCACTGGCGCTGAAACAGGAACTGGAGGAATTTGTGGTACAGGATCTCTTCCTGCCGCTCCTCGTTCAGGCGAGCCATCGCCTCAGGCTCGCGCACGCGCCACTGCGGTTCCCATTCCCACCAGGGACGCAGTTGATGTGCGTGCTTCAGTGTCATGAAGAGGGCGAAGTCGTGCAGCCACCAGCCTTCCAGGGAATAGAAGGCCACGAACTGAGCGGCCAGGTCCGTGTCGCCCTGTGCCCTGAAGGCCGCATAGGCCTTGCGGAACAGTTCTTCAAGCCAGGGGCCCACCTTGCCGTACTCCACGGGCCCGCGCCGTGCCCAGGCGGGGGCCTTCACGGCATCCGCATCGAGCAGTCCCAGCTCCACCAGATCCTGAGGATCGATCAGCAGGGGATTGCCGGCGAAGGCGGAGAAACACTGGTAGGGCGAGTCGCCGTAACCCGTGGGGCCCAGGGGCAGGATATGCCAGAGACTTTGCCCCGATTCCTGGAGAAAGTCCAGGAAATCGATGCAATCCTTGCCAAGATTGCCAATGCCCGTGGCCGAGGGCAGTGAGGTTGGATGCAGGAGTATTCCCGAGCGTCGCAGCATGTATGGATTCCTTCTGTATGAATGAGGGGCGGAGTCGGCTCCGCGTCCGTGTGTGCGAGGTCGAAAATAGCAGAGCAGGGGCGGGAAAGAAGGGGGCAGGCAAACCGGTCAGGAGCGGAACGGCCCGCAGAGAACTGAAAGGACAAAATTTGCTCCCAAAGGACATCCGTTGTCCCCCAATCCTGTCCGCCAACCCGAATGACGGCCGGAAATCCGGTCAGTCGCACGACGCAAGTCCTTTATTATCAGTTATAAAATTGTTTGGGGCGAATTGGCCCGGGCTTTGCATTTTGCTCCTCTTGAAAATCGAATTGCTTTCGCTTTTTCTCCTTCAATTGGTTGGGCTGGCGGAGACTGGGAGCCAATACCCTCCTTCAAGGCTTCCGTGGGTTTTCGCCTACTTCATGCCCGGGTTCCAAGCCCGTGCGTGAATGTTCCGGACTTGGCTCTGGCTCCCCCCGCCAGAGCCTTTTTTTTGGCAGAAACCTCCTCCGCTGCGGCATGATTTTCCCGGAAAATGCTTCCTGCTGGCGAAAAGCGGCAGCCAAGTCCTTGATTTACAAGCGAACTTCAGAAGTGCAGAGCTTGGCACAGGGATTGCCAATTAGGCTGAAGCCCGGACTCTCCTCCGGGACCAGACTGACAGGACACCCGGATGCCGTTCTTGCGAAACATCTTGCTGCTGCTGTTGCTGACCCTGAGTGCGGGCGCCCAGTCCCCGCAGACCCGGGTCTGGTTGACCGTGTCCGAGAACGATACCCTGAATGCCCAGATCGGCATGGAGTATCAGGTGGACGTGCACATCGACACCCGGGGTGAGTACATCTCCGGGCTTCAGCTGTTCTGGAGCTTTCCCGAGCACATCATGGAACCCGTGCGCTGGGAAACCACCACGGGCAACCTGGGCTGGATCCAGAGCAACGCGATCTTCCCCTACTCGGTCCTGTTCTCGGGCCATCACAGCGACCGACCCCTGAACGAGCACATGAGCGGCGAACGCCTGGACTGGATCGTGCAGACCGGCACATCCCAGAATGGTGAGCGACCGGCCTTTCAGGCGGTGGGCATTCTCTGCAGTTTCCATATCCGCATCACGGGAGCCATCGAGGGTCATCAGCTGGGCTTCGATCACAACAATTTCTACTTCCGCAACAGCCTCTACTGGCGTGACAGCGAAGACCGCGAGTATAACTTCAACCAGGAGCGCCCGCTGGTGCTGAATGTGGTGGGAGTCTCGCTGGAACCCCTGCCCGATGTCTACCTCACCTCGGCGCACCCTGTGGACAGCCTGAATCTCTTTGACCATCTGGAACAGAGTTCCAGTGTGGATCCGGCGCTGATCCGTTTCAACCTGTCGCCCCTGACCAATTCAGTCTGCAATCTGGACACGGTGCGCACCGCGGATGCCTTCTGGCTGATCGCCAGCGACAATGGCGGACCCGGCGAGGTGCATTCCCAGCCCGTGACCGCCATGTTCGCGGCCACCACGTCCACACAGACCTACCGGGTCTTCAAGGGCGAACCGCCGCAGATCGCCGACACCCTGCGCAACCCGGATGCTCTCGTGCGCTTCTTCGAGGACGAGACCTTCCTCCTGCCCTTCAATGAGTACGTCGTGGACCCCAACAACGACGTCAGTACCCTGAGCTGGACCGTGACCGAGATCGATCCCGCGCTCAGCCTGGTGATCAACCCGGCCACCCATGTGGGCATTTTCAGTGCGCTGCCGAACTGGGCCGGCACGGGTCAGGTGACGGTCCGCGTGGAGGACAGCATCGGCATGGCCGACGTGGCCGTGATTCCGGTCGTGGTGCTGCCGGTGAACGATGCACCCGAGCTCGACTTCGGGACGGCACGCATTCCGGTGAACCCCGACCGACAAACGATTCTGGACCTTCAGGAGGTCACCTCCGATGTGGACAACACCTGGAACGAACTGTTCTGGAGCAGCCCCTCGGACACCAGTCTGGTGGCCCTGCGCATTGACTCACAGGCCCGCACTCTGACCATCGTGGTACAGGACGACACGCCGCTGTTCACTCCGGTGGATTTTCTGGTGCGCGTCGACGATCTGGATGGCGGCTTCGACACCGACACGTTGAGGGTGCTGGTCAACTCGCATCCCCCGATCTGGCAAGCGGTGGACGATGTGGTCTTTCTCAGCAGCCAGACCGCCTCGCGCAACCTGAACGACTACCTGAGTGACGAAGACAACAACGACGACGAGTTGCTGGTGGAAGCCCGCGGACAGCAGCGGATTCAGGTCAGCATCACCAGCCAGACCCACATCGCCACGTTCCGCAGCCTGAGTCCGTCCTGGCGCGGCGTGGAACGCGTGATCCTGACGGCCACCGACCCGGATCTCAACACGGACGAGGACACCCTGCTGGCTGTCTCGCTGCTGGGCAACAGCCCGACGGTGGGCGATTTCCAGCCACTGTTGCTCTGGGCGGGACAGCAATTCGGGCCGATTCCGCTGGATCAGCATGTCTGGGATCTGGACACGCCCGTGAACCAGATGCAATGGACCCTGGACCACAACCAGGTCTTCGGGGTCTCGCTGAATACCGAGGCGCGTACGGCAACGGTGAATGCGCCCGGCACCCGGGGACTGTTCGACTGGATCACATGGCGTGCCTCCGACCCCGAAGGCCACAGTGGATCCCAGACCAGCATGGCCGTGGTGGTTGACAGCACGGGGTTGCCCACGATCCTGCCCTTCCGCGAACTGCTGCTGAGCACCTTCGCCAGCGATTCCAGCATTCTGCTGGATGAGCACATCCATGATGTGGTCGAGGACGCGGCCAGCATGCTCTGGACGTTGCAGCCCAATCCGCGTCTGACGGCGGAACTGCTCGAAGGTCGCCGCTTGCGGATCACAAGTGGCAGCGAAACCGGGCGAGACACTCTCTGGCTGGCGGTGGCCGACCCTCTGGGCAACAGTGCCAGTGGTTTCGTGCCGCTGCGGGTCATCGAGGGCACACCGCCGGTGGTGAGTGAGTTCCCGCCGCGCTACATCATTGCCGGGCAGGTGGACACCCTCGAGCAGGTCAGTTCCTATGTCTACGATCAGGATGAAGGCGATGTGATCAGCTGGAGCTTCGTGCCGCCAGCGGATTCTCCCCTGTCGATGATCTGGGAAGAACAGCTTGACCGGGTGCTGATCCAGACGGATCCCGATCACCTGGGGATCGATCTGTTCACGCTGCTTGCGCAAGATCTCTCACAGAACGTCGATTCGGCCCAGCTCGAGATCCACTCGCTGGAGAATGTGGCACCCGGCATCACCCTGGGTGTGCTGGCCAATGGAGCCAATCCCGCCGTGCTGGATCTGGTGGCCCTGAGTGACGAGCGCCTGGGAGCGCCGCCGCAGGGCAGTGTGGAGGAGACCGTGGTGCCCTTCGTGGGCCTGGGCAATCCCTCCGGATCTTCCTGGGTCTTCCGGGCGGACCTGGCGCTTCCCGAGGGGCAGGTCACGGTGCACGTGCGCTCACAGGACATCGTGGGAAACATCGCCCTGGACTCGCTTGTGCTCGCGTCCGGAACACTCGGCCAGGCCGCGATTGGATTTCCCTCGCCGGACGGTCGGCTCTGGATCCGTTCCGACAGTGAGTCCCGCTGGGCGCTGCGCAGCCTGGACCCCAAACACGCCGACTCGTGGCAGGTGATTTCCTTCCGCAGCGGCGAGCGTGCCGAATTGGAGGTTTCGGCGCTGGCAGGACAGCGACTCGAGAAGCGCAGCGGAAATGGCTGGCAGGCACTTCCATCGCAGATCATTCCCGGTGGGCTGCGAGTCATGGGCATCACGGCCGGCGAGTATCGACTGGCCGACGGTGTCGCGTTGCCGGCGAGTTTCCGCCTGAATCCTCCCGTGCCCAATCCGTTCAATCCTTCGACGCGGCTCGAGCTGGAACTGCCCAGCGATGGGCGCGTGCAGCTTGTCGTGTACGACATGCTGGGGCGCCGGGTGTGCGTGCTGCTGGATCAGGAACTTCCCGCCGGCGTGCATTCCCTGCGCTGGGATGGCACCAATGCCGAGGGCCGACCAGTGGCCAGCGGCCCCTATGTGGCACGCCTGTCCGGTCCGCAGGGGGCGGCACACCAGAAAATGCTGTTGCTGAGGTGAGCATGAAAAGACTGTTGGCGCTGGCCCTGATCGGACTGAGTGGGTGCGGTATCACGGGCACGAGTGATGACACCGGTGAAGGAGCGCTGTCCTCGGCCTGGAACCGCTACGCCCAACAGGACTATGACGGCGCTCTGGCCGCATTCAGCGCGCTGCTCGACACGGGGGGACTCTATCCTGAAGCCAGTGAAGGCCAGGGCTGGTGCCAATTGATGCTGGGGCAGGCGACACCCGCGGCTCTGGCCTTTCGCCAGGCGCTGCTGGCCGACGACGAGCGCAACAGTGCCCGGGTGGGCGAGGCCTTCGCCCGGCGCGACAGCTCGCCGCCGGACTACCCGCGTGTGATCCAGCGTGCGCGCGAAGCCCTGCGGCGCGACCCCGACTTCCGGTTCTCCCACGATACCCACATCGACTGGCGTGATCTGCACCTGCTGATGGCGCAGACATTCTTCTACCAGCAGGCTCTGGATTCCTGTCTGGTGCATTGCCGCGCCGTGGACTCGGGGCTGACACTCAGTCGCACGGATACATTAAGCTGGGGTGCGTCGCCAACATTCGAGCTGGCGCTGTTTTCGACCCTGCTCGAGTTGGGCTCGGCCACCGCTCCCTGATTGCCCGGCGCTGCGCACGGGCCGGACGCCATTCTTCGAGGTCCCGTGTCTTCCAGCATCGACCGTCTGTACCAGCTGTTCCTGAACGATCTGCCGCGCGCCCCGGGGGCCCTGGCACTCAACGCCGTGCTGGGCTGGACCTTGCTGCTGCCGTTGCTGAGGCCGGACATACCGCCTTCGGGTGCGCTCCTGCCGGGGCTGGTGATCCTCTGGCAGCGCCTGCGTCACGAGGACGCACTGCGCCCGCCCCTGCTGGCACTGGCTCTGGCACTGCTGCCCCTGCTGTCGCTGCTGGGCCGTGATCTGCTGCCCGGCCTGCCCGATTCGCTGTTGACCCTTCCCTGCGCCATGGCCCTGCTGCCAACCGTGCTGCGGACCCTGCCGACCCTGTCGGCGGGAGCGCCCAGGCCGCCGATGGGAATGGTCCTGCTGCCGCTGCTGGCTCCGCTGATTCTGGGCTGTGGGCTGTTGCTGATGCCCGGCCAAGAGCGCCCCGAACTGTTGACGACCCTGCTGGAGACCCTGCAGATCATAGCCGTGCTCAGTGCGGCATCGCTGGCGGTATTGACGCAGGGCACCGCGGCACGCCCGCTGCGCCTGCTGCTGCTGGCCAAGTGTTTCAGTACTCTGGCATTGCCCTGGTTGCTCCTGCACAACTGGCCGGATTCAGCCATGGTGTGGTTGCTGGCCATGGGCCTGCTGATCGAAGGGGAGTGGGAGTCGCGACTGATTCTGGAGCTGGCGCGCGAACAGGGCTGAAGCGATCCGTGAGAAGATCCGGGAAGCAGGAAGGTCCGATTGTTCCCGGTTGCAGATTCCCGCCCATTTCTTTTTAGATTGGCCCTGCTCCCGCGGGCGTCTCTCCCTCTTGCCCGGTGGAACATGTCGCCTGCAAGTGGAACGGTTGTTGCTGGGTTTCCGCACTTGCACCCCCTCCCGCCCCGAACCCGCTTGGTTCCGGGGATCCGGACGAGGTTCCCAGTCGAATTCAGACAGAAATTCTAACAGTGTGTCATCAGCCCTGTACAACGGCGACCGTTGCTGTGGCGGGTGGATTTTGCAGAGGAGACAGGAATGCGCAATCTGATGCTCGGATTCGTTCTTGGTGGCTGTATGATTGCCGGCACTGCGCTGGCCACCGGAAACGACATCTTCGAGGTGAGCCTGGGTGGGCGTTACATGCTCGATTCCGGCTACTATTCGGACACCTTCGAGTTCAACCCCACCACCTCCGTGTTCCCGCTGATGGGTGCCAACCAGGTGGGATTCGGTGCCGGCGTGGCCATGGGACACTGGTTCCAGTCCAAGCGCGGCGGTTATGGCGTGCTGGTGAAGTACAACTTCAACACCGCCCCCGAAGGCGACGGCACCTTCTACACCGATGCCACCGGCAACTACCTTGACGTCAGCGCTCCCAGCGCCGGCAACCTGATCAACGATGTGGTGGGCACGCTTCAGCAGCACGACCTGATGCTGATCTTCCGCCTCAGCAGCGACCTGTTCCCCTACGACTGGATGCGCAATCCCAATCTCTTCGTGGATCTGGGCGCGGGCGTCACCACCCTGAGCTACGACTACACCCTGACCCAGTCGGTCTCCGGATCGCCTGCCACCCCCACGGTCGCCACCACCCGCACGATCACGCGCAGTGGCATGGCCTGGAGTGCCGGTCTGGGTTACAACTTCAAGCTGTATGACGATGTCAACCTGGCCGTTCGTGGCGACATGAGCTTCGGCCGCATCCAGGACATCCAGAACGTGCAGGGCGACGTGGTGCGCACCAGCCCCAACACGAACAACTTCCAGTTGAGCCTGGTCCTCACCAAGTACTTCAACTCGCTGTTCTAGACCCTGCCGTGAATTTTCTTGCCCGATTCCGCAGGCGTCCGACTGAGTGCGGGCGCCTGCTTTTTTTCATCGGCATCCTGCTGCTGGCTGCCTGCTCGGGCTCTCCCGGTCCGAATCGCCAATACTCTTCGCTGGGCTTCTCCCTTCCACTTCCCGACAGCTACCAGCCCACGGTCTTCATCGATCCCCAGAGTGACAGCACCGGGACCGTCGTGTTCCTCCAGGGCGAATCCCCCTCACTGGTCTCACTGTCGGTCTGGGTGCAGACGCGCGAGCTCCCGCTGGAGGAGTATGTCCAGCAGGTGACCTGGCCCCAGCAGGGGCGACGGGTCATCGACATGCAGGACCCCGTGCCATTCACGCCCATGAATGCCCCGGCGGGCCTGCATGGTCGCCTGCACTATGCCATCGACCTGCCCGAGAACGGCAGCCTGCTGTTCTGGGAGGATTCCTGGGTGGTGCCGCTGGGCGAGCGTTTCTTCAGCTTCTTCTGGACCGTGCCCGACAGTTCCTTCGCGCAGATGGATTCGGTGATTCTCCCGATCATGCAGGGGCTGCGATTCGGCGAGTGAAACTCTGCCGTCCTCACACCTGACCCGCATCGTCCACTTCCTTGCAGTTCCCACGGGACATCCGTGTCGAGCTACCACCCCCAGCCTGCCAGCACTATATTCGAAGCGTCTCCGGGTGGCGCATCCATTCGTCCCGGGGCACGCGGCAAGAGTGAGTCACTGGCGAAAGGACCGCGATGAGTGAGCACGGCACTCCCGAATCCGGCTTGCCGCCCTTTCCGGAAGGCTGCCGCGTGATGGGGCTGGACTATGGCACCGTGCGCATCGGAGTGGCGCTCAGCGATTCCGAGCTCTGCACGGCCAGCCCATTCGGGACTCTGGGAGCCGGGCGCGGTCTGCTGCCGCACCTGCGGGAGCTGATCGTCGGCCAGCGGGTGGCGCTGGTGGTGATGGGGCTGCCCGAGCGCAATGACGGAGCACCCGGCACGCTTGACACCCAGATCCGACACCTGGCCTCCGTCCTGACGCGGGAAGGATACCCGGTGGTGTTCCAGAACGAGGCGTTCAGCAGCGTGAGGGCACAGCAGCAGCTGGAACAGGCAGGACGTCCCGCGCGCGAGCGGCGCGGGCGGCATCAGGCAACGGACCGGGTGGCGGCCGCACTGCTGCTGCAGGATTGGTTGGACGCACATCCAGAGCTGAGGAGCGGGAGGAGATGAGCATGGAACGGATACCCATCGGGATCATCGGTTGTGGACAGGTGTCACAGGTCTATCACATCCCTTCCGTGCGGGAGTCGGAGGATTTCGAACTGGTGGCGCTCTGCGACGCCCAGTTCCGGATGGCCAGCCAGCTGGCCTCGCGCTGCGAGTCGGCCCAGGCCTACCGTGATCCGCTCGAGCTGATGCGGTCCTCCGGGGCCAGGGCCGTGATCATCGCCACACCCACCCATCTGCACATGCCCTATGTGATCCAGGCGCTCACCGCCGGACTGCACGTGCTGGTGGAAACACCGGTGACCCTGAATGCGAAGGAGATCCAGAAGCTGCAGCGTGCCCGTGACCAGCATCCGGAGTCCCTGCTGCAGATCGGCTTCAACAACCGCTACCGGGCGGATGTCAACATCCTGCGCAACTTCCTGGTGCAGAACGAACTGGGACGCATCTTCTACATCAAGTGCGGCTGGCTGCGCAAGTTCGGTGGGCAGCCCCCGAAGGGCTGGCGCTACGAGGCCCAGCAAAGCGGTGGTGGCGTCCTCATGGATGGGGGCGTGGCCCTGATCGACGTGCTGCTCTGGCTGCTGAACTATCCCGAGGTCGAAAGCGTGCATGGTGCCGTGTACCACGACCTGCTGCGCAAGGATGTGGAAGACACCGCCACGGCCCACCTGCGCCTTGCCGGCGGCACGGTGATCCATCTGGATGCCAGCTGGAGCCTGCTGCCCGAGGAGAACAAGACCTACGGCTACTTCTTTGGTTCCAAGGGCAGTGCCTTCATGAACCCGCTGCGCATCACGCGTGAGGCGGCCGGCCAGCGCTATTCGATGACTCCGGCCACCCTGCCCAAGGGAGCGGATCTGTATACGGAATCCTACCGCTCGCAGCTCTCCCATTTCGCCGAAGTGATTCGCAACGGCAGCACGGACGACGACCAACTGGCCCAGACCCTGCAGGTGATGAAAGTGGTGGACGCGATCTACCGGTCCGCTGAGTCGGGCAAGACGGTGCGGCTGTAGCATGAACCTCACGGCGGCTCGCCTGCTGCCCCTGGTGGACACCCGGCGTGCACCGCTCCGGGCTGCCCTGATGTCGGGCCTGCTCCTGGCTGCGGCCTTTCCGCCCTCACCAGCCTTCCTGCTGGGTCTGATCGCCCTGGTGCCATTCTACCGGGTCCTGCTTGAAACACGGCACGGATTCCGGACCGGGCTGGTGGCTGGCTTCGGCTACAATCTGGGCACGGTCTGGTGGATCGGCCTGAACAGCGATCTACCCGCCGCGGCCGCCCTGGCCAGCATGCTGGCCGCCGTGCTCTGGCTCAGCCTGCTCTGGGGAGTCAGCGCCGCGCTGACGGTCTGGTTCGTGAGACGCCATGGAGCACTCGGTCTCTGGGCACATCCGCTGGCGGTGATCGCCGTGGACTGGATCGTCAGTGGCTCGGAAATGGGCTTTCCCTGGAACCTGATCGGCGTGAGTCAGGCACTCAACCCGATGATCCGACCCGTCGCCGCGCTGGCGGGCATGCACGGCATGACCCTGATCGTGCTCGCGGTGAACCTGCTGGTGCTGATGGCCCTGCTGGGCGCGCGCAGCTGGCGTCCCCTGCTGGCCGCGGTGCTGCTGCTGGGCTCGGCCGGAGTGGCGGGCTGGTACTCCACACCGCGTTCACCCGCCACGGGCGAGCTGGAGCTGCTGCTCGTCCAGGGCAATGTGGACCCATTGCAGAAGTGGCGCCGACCCTGGAGCTGGTGTCTGGGGATTCACGAGCGCCTCAGCCGCGAGGCACTGGCACAGGCCCCCGCCGACCTGGTGATCTGGCCCGAGACGGCCGTTCCCACACGCATCAGTCACAACTTCAGCGCGCTGCAGCGGCTGATTCGCTTCAGCCACGAGACGGGCACTCCCCTGCTGACCGGTGTCAACGACTTCAGTGGTGACCGCGAGAGTGGCAAACCCCAGAACGGCGCGTATCTGGTGGATTCCACGGGCGTGCTCGATCGGTACTACAAGATCCAACTGGTGCCCTTCGGGGAACGGGTTCCCGGGCAGAAGCTGCTGCCCATCCTGGGCTCGCTCAATCTGGGGCAGGCCGAGTTCCGTCCCGGGGAGCGCCGTTCACCGGGCATCCTGCCGCGTTCAGGTGATACACTGCGCTTCGGCGAGAGCATCTGCTTCGAAGGAAACTTCGCTCCCCATGCCCGCGCGATGGTTCTGGGAGGCGCCGAGCTGCTGACCAACCAGACCAACGACGCCTGGTTCGGCCACAGCTGGGAACTGGACCAGCATCTGGCCGTGGCGCGCCTGCGCTCCGTGGAAACCGGGCGCTGGCTGGTGCGGGCCTGCAACAATGGCTACAGCGCCGCCATTGACGAACGCGGCAGAATCCGCGAGATCCTGCCCAAGGGAGTGCGCGGCGTGCTGCGGGCCAGGGTGGAGACCCGCGATGGCTTTACGGTGTATACGCGCACCGGAGATCTGCTGCCTGTCATCGGACTGGCCCTGCTGGCCCTCGCGGGAGCGCTGGGTCTGCGGCGGAACCGCAAGGAAGCGCCGTGATGCGCACCATCGTGATGCTGGCGCTCTGCCTGTGGCTGGTACCCGCAACCCGGGCCTCCGATCGTACCTGGCTGGGCAGCAACCGCAGCGCACGCATCCTGGGCATGGGTGGGTGTTACGCTGCCAATACGCGCTGCGCCGAGGCTCATCTCTACAATCCGGCCGGACTCCGCTTCCGGGAGAGCCGCAGCGGCTGGGCGCTCTATCTGGACCCCTTGCCCCTGCTGGTCACCCCGACCGTGGATGGCCGTGATACCTCACCCTACGCGCGCGCCCTTCCGGGACTGGCCACGATTCGTGGCCTCTGGCTGGGGAACTCGCGCCTCGCTCTGGGTCTGGTGCCTGCCGACTATGAGCCCGGAGCGGACACGGACCTGCCCACCGACATTTCCGGTGGCAATCGGGCCAGCGAGCGCTACACACCCTCGATGGTCTTCGCGCTCTCGCTGGACGAACGGATCAGCCTGGGCGCCAGCGGGGCCTACCGCTGGGACGAGCGCAGCCAGACCCGGAGGCTCACGGTGAACTACGGGCTGCTGGTGCGCGTGAACAAGTTGATGGACGTGGGCGCGGTGGCCGTGAACCTCAGTGGCGACGGTCAGGCTCCCGACAGGCGCTGGTTGGACCGGGTGGACGACGGCACGATCAACGTTGGCCTGAGCTGGTACCCCATGGGGCGGGACCGGGCGGCCCTGGATACCCGGATTCCCACGGCCCGGGACGGCGCCAGACTGAAGATCGCCGCCGACATCCGCAACGTGACCCAGGAAGGCCGGGGCTTCAATTCGCAGGAAATGCATCTGGGGGCGTCGCTGGGGTGGCGCGAACTGGGCGAAGTGCGAGCCGGGATCTACTGGCCCCAGGACGAGCTGTTTCCGTCGCGCGCACCCGTGCGCAGCCTGTCCGTCGGGCTGTTGCGCAGCAGTCTGCGACGCTTCTCGCACCAGTTGCTGCCCTTCAACACGCTGCTGGACCTGAGCTGGATGGACAATCCGCTGTCCCCCGACCGGGAGGGACTCTGGATCGCCTCATTCGCGCTGGGCATCTGACAGACTGCTGGTCTTGGCAAAGCGGGAACCCGGTAGGTCGCGGACCTCTTCATTGGTAAGTTGATCGCCCATGGACGCACTCGACGGGACCACACTTCCCGGCACCCTGCCGACCACCGGAGCGGATTCGCTGTTTCTGGCCCAGCCAGCGGACAGCCTTGCGCATGCCGGGCTCTCCGCGAGTACCAGCTGGCCCTGGGTCGGGCTGGCCGTCGGGCTGGGCATCCTGTTGAGCTGGCTGCTGTTCAGCCAGCGTTCACGTTGACCACAAATCAGGAATCGCATCCCATGCGTCTCTCTTCGCTCTTGACCATTTTCCTGGGTGCCTGGCTGCTGGTGGCCTGTGCGGGCAAGGAACCCAAGCCCATCGAACCGGTGGAGCAGGCCATGCGCAAGGCCATGAAGCAGTATCACAAGGAACGCTACTTCGACGCGGCCGAACGCTTCAACAAGATGGGACTGGACTATTCGGGCAGTGCCCTGATGGACAGCATCACCTACATGCAGGCCGAGTCCCAGTATCAGCTCAAGGAATTCGTGCTGGCCGCCGAACTCTTTGACGAGGTGATCAGCCGCTACCCGCGCAGCACGCTTGTGGACCAGGCCCGCTATCGCATCGCCGAAAGCTACTGGGAACTTTCTCCGGTTTACGGACTGGACCAGAGCTACACCTACCGCGCGATCAATGAGTATCAGGCCCTGCTGGACGATTTTCCGGACAGCGAGTGGGCCCAGATCGCCGAGGAGCGGCTGGACGCCTGCCGTTACAAGCTGGCCTGGAAGGAATTCAAGAGCGCCGAACTGTATTACCGCATGACCCAGTACGAGGCCGCGCTGCACTATCTGGATGATGCGGTGGAAACCTGGTACGACCAGCCCCAGATCATGGAGCGCGCGCTGTTCCTCAAGGGATTGTGCCAGGCGCGCATGCACCGTGATGTGGACGCCCGCGCCACTCTGCGCGAGTACCTGGAAAAGTATCCCGACTCCGAGCGCAACTCCGAAGCGCGTGAGCTGCTGGACCGCCTGCAGAATGGCTGATTCTCCGTCCATGGCCGCACCGCTGGTGATCTATGGCGGAGCGTTCGACCCGGTGCACGTGGGGCATCTGGCGCTGGCCGAGTTCGCCATGCAGGAGCTGGGTGCCGCCGAATTGAGATTCATGCCGGCGGGACACAGTCCCTGGAAGACGGGCCACGTGGCCAGTTTCGAAGACCGACTGGCCCTGCTGAAACTGGCCTGCGCCGACAGCCCCTTCCGGGTGGACGAGCGCGAAGGCCGGCGTCCCGGCCCCAGTTACACCATCGACAGCCTGCGGGAGATTCGCGCCGAGACCAACGCGCGCCTGCTGCTGCTGATGGGCGCCGACACCCTGGCCGGCTTTCCCGGCTGGAAGGACCCACAGGCAATTCTTGAACTGGCGGAGCTGGTGGTGATCAATCGGCCGGGCAGTCCGCTGGACAGCACGGTTCCACATCGTGTGCTCCAGTGGCCGGGCATGGAAATCAGCAGCTCCTGGCTGCGCCAGCGCATGGCCCGTGGCACCCAGTGCCGCTACCTGCTGCCGGACCTGACCTGGGATTTCATTCTGTCGCACGGCCTGTACGGATGTGCATCACTCGACACCCTGAGTGCGCCATGCGGATCCTGATGCCCCTGCTGGCCCTGCTGGGCCTTCCGGTCGTGCTGCTGGCTCTGGGGCAGGCGCTGGAACCGACCGCGATGAAACACGCGGACCAGGTCAGCGACGTGGTCAACCCGGCTCAACCGTTCATTGGCGAACACGGCGAGGCGGTCTGGTACTGGCCCGACCTGCCCGCCGACAGCGTCACCTTCACCCAGACCTATACCGTGCCGTTCTCCTGCGATTTCCGGGGCCTGCGCATCGTCACCTTCGGCGGCATCGTGCCCGGTGATGCGCGCGGACTCTGGGCCGTGAGCGTGAGTGCCAACGGCCAGCCCGTGTTCCAGGAAGAAGGCGTGCTGTTTTCCGGTGCCGGTCTGGCCGAGGATTTTCTGCCCTCGGTGGACGATGTCCCGGTGTCCGTTGCCCTGGTGGCCGGTCAGCAATTGCGTGTGAGCCTCTCCCGGGCCTTCGGCAACTATCCGCCCTGGCTGAGTGCCGATGGCGACTGCATCTTTCCCATTGGACAATCCGCGAGTGTGCGCACCGCCAGCATGGCCTCGGCGCAAACCATCGAGCGTGATCTCTGCATCCGTGTGCTGGTCGACCAACCCGCGGGTGACGCCCAGGGCCCGGCATTGGACTTCGGCCGTTTCTCCAGCTGGCCGCTGGCCAATCGTACCCTGCCCCTGCGCGTGGGCGCGCGAGATCCCTCCGGTGTTTCGGACCTGCTGGTGGCCACCTGGCAGGACGGGAGTGACACACTCTGGACGGCCGCGACCCGGCCCGATTCTCTGCTGAATGAATTTCTGGCGGCCCCGGAAATCGACGGCTTTGACCCAGGTCCGCTCTTCGTGAGACTGGAAGCCAGCGACAGCCTGGGCAATACCAGCGACTCCCTGCTGACCGTGACACTCGACCAGGAACCTCTTCTCTGGGCGGGCGAGAGTGGCCGGATTGATCAATTGCATTCGCCGGGCTTTCCCGTGCTGGGTGGCTCCGCTTCCGCGATCCGGTTGAGCCTGGAGGATTTTCCCGCCGAGAGTGAGCTGTTGTCCTTCGTCCCGATCGGAGGCCAGACCCACGTGGTGGGGACCGGATCGTGCCGCATGCGACTGGTGCCCGATCGGGAAGGCATGCCCTGGACGACCGCCAGTGGTGAATTGCTGGATGCGACCCTGCCCGTACTGGTTCCCGGCCAGGATATCTGCGCCGGCTGGCGGGACTTCGCATTCGGGGCCGTCACCGACAGTCTGCGCGACAGTGCCGCCTGGTGGATCGTGCAGGAGTACATCACGGGCCAGGAGCTCTTCATCTGCGCCGAAGCTCCCGCCGAAGAAGGTGGCGCGCCGGGCAACTCCTGGAGCTTCAACCCCACCAGCCAGGTCTGGATCCAGGACAGCGCACTGGCCTACCAGCTGCGAGTGCGGGTCGAGGCGCTGTCGTGTGATACGGCGGTTCCTTTCCAGGCAGATTTCGACAACAGCTACCAGAATCTGGAATGCTGGATCACCGATCACGTTGAGCCGGGTTCGGCCGGCTGGCTGCTGGGGTCCAGATCCGGACCCAACAACCCGCGTTCGCTCAACTTCACTCCTCTGGGAAGCTATCCGCCCGGAGACCAGGCCAATGGCGAGAGTACGGCATCGGATACCCTGCATGTGCCTTCGGTTATCGCCTACATCAATTCCGAAACGGTGGAGCAGCTGCTTCAGGACAGCCTGTATACTCCCTGGGTGGATGCCGCGGGCAATGGCACTCTACAGGTGCGATTCCTCTCGTACTACGGGAATTATATTGAGGGAACCGAGAGAGAAGAAGCCCGCGTGATCGGCAGAGTTCGCCAGGTGGATGGCACCGTCGGCCCCTGGCAGCCAAAGCTGGATCCGGGGACTCTGTTCGCCACCGATACCCTGACCATCCAAGGCAGTGTATTCGATCTGCCGATCTGGACCTGGCGCAGCACGCAGTTCAGCGGTCTTGCCGCGGGCAGTGCCGTTCAGCTGGGCTTCGTGTACCGCGGACAGGCCGCCTATGGCTGGGCCATCGACAGCCTGAGCATCGACGTACCGTCCCTGTCCGTTCAGAGTCCCGGACCGGGCCTGGTCAGCATCTCGCGCACCTGGCCCAATCCCTTCAATCCCAGCACGACCATCGAATTCCTGCTGCGCGAATGGGGCCCCGTGGATGTGGATGTCTACAATCTGCTGGGTCAGCGCGTGCAGCAGGTGCTGGTCGGAAAGACCCTGTGGGCCGGAACCCATCAGGTGGAGTTCAGTCCGCAGGGACTGGCCAGTGGAATCTACTTCGTGCGCATCGCCAGCCGCGGTCAGGTGGACCAGCGGCGCATCGTGTTCGTCAAATGATCCTGCCCGGAGGCACGCCATGAGCGTCATTTCCTTCCACCGCTCACGCACCGCCGCGCTGGCGGTCGTTGCGTGCGGCACCCTCTGCCTGACGGGTTGTGGCGCCGAGAGCGAACGCTTCGATACTCCTGTGGGCAACCGGGACGCGGGTGTCTACCTGCAGGTGCTGGATGCACGGGGCTACCCGGTGGAAGGGGTGGAAGTGCATGTGATCACCGTGCCGGATGTGGAACTGGGCGACGCCACGATCAGCATTGATCCCGCAACCTGTTATGGCACGGAGCAATGATGACGCGCATCCTTCTGTCCATCCTGCTGTTGGCCGCCGGCCTGCATGCCGAGTTCCAGGTTGACCTGATCAAGAGCCAGATTCCGTCGAGCGTCACCCTCAGCGGGGGTGCGATCGTGGCCGTCAGCAATGGGGCGATGTTCCTCGAGGAAACCGGAATCGGCGGGCAGAACAATGCCAACGATCCCTACCTGCATCTGTACTTCGCTCACGACGATCTACTGGCGAACGGGTCCGAGATCCAGGCGGTCTTCGCCTATTTCAATTGCAACGGCAGCACGATCCAACGCAACTACGAAGGCACCCAGATCTATCTCTGGGGCACACCGATTCCTTTCGTGCTGCAGCTGTCCGGTCTTGAGGACGAATGCAGTGGGGGCGAGCCCGTTCCTTTCGCGTTGCATCCTGTGTCACCCAATCCGCTGTCCGCGGCGATCACCATCGGCTATGGCCTGCCCGCGGGTCGCACCACCTCGCTGCGACTGAACACACTGGACGGCGTGGCCTTGCGTTATCTGACAAACGGCACTCAGGCTGCCGGCGAACACACGGTGGCCATGTCGCTCACCGGTGTGCCGATGGGCCTGTATCACCTGAGCCTGGTGGCCGGCAGCGACAGCACGGGACAACTGATCTGCCTGCAGGGCAATCCGCTCATCTGGCCCGGCGCCGCCCAGGCCACCACGGATGCGGAGGGCACGTGTTTCCTGCCCGCATACCTTTTTCCCAACGGGCTGAATCTCTCCGCCCGGGACGCCCAGGGCAACAGCCTGGGCAGCCAGCCCACCAGCATGAACATCGTGCTGGTGAAGAACGGGCAGCGGCTGTCGGGCTGCACGCTCACCCGCGGTGCGTCGGGAGCGGCGGACTACCTCATCCAGTTGCCCTGATCAGGGGCTCCAGAAAGCATACAGGGACGCTGTCATGAATCGACGCACTGCTCCGGCCGGCGGAGACGAGGCCGTGATCACGATCCACACCGATGGGGCCTGCAGTGGCAATCCCGGACCAGGAGGCTATGGTGTCGTGATGAGCGCGGGGTCCTTCCGGCGGGAGATTTCCGGCAGCGAACCGTCCACGACCAACAACCGCATGGAAATGATGGCGGCGATCCGGGCACTCGAGGAACTTCGTCAGGCGTCCAGTGTGATTCTGTACACGGATTCGAGCTACCTGCGTGATGGCATCACCAAGTGGATTCACGGCTGGATCGCCAAGGGCTGGAAGACCAGCACGGGGGCGGCTGTCAAGAACATTGACCTCTGGCAGCGCCTGCACGACCAGGAGCAGTATCACAGCGTGGACTGGCGCTGGCTCAAGGGCCATGCGGGCCATGTGGAGAACGAGCGCTGCGATCAACTGGCTGTGGCCGGTGCACGACGGGCCGCCGCCGGTGTGCGCGACGAACTGCCCGGCGAGCGCGTCTTGCCCGCAGGTGACAAGTCGCCGGTTGCGCCGCCGCGAGCGTCCAGCCTGCAGGCAGGACCCGGCAGAAATCTCGAACTGAAACTGCGTGTCTCCGGCCTGGATGAATTGCGCCGGCGCCTGCTGGCCCTGGGTGCGCGCGCCGAGGCTCGCCTGAAACAACAGGATACGTTCTTTCCCGCGCGCCAGGGCAGTCTGCTCAAGATGCGTCACGAAGAGCGCGATGGCCGGCTGCAGAGCGAACTGATCCACTATCGCCGCGCGGAGAGCACGGGTGTGAGACTGTCCGAGTACACGCGCCTGCCTCTGGATGACGGCGCCCAGCTACAGACCCTGCTGGCTTCGGCTCTGGGCGATGCGGGTTCCGTGAACAAGGTCCGCGAACTGCTGATGCTCGGTCCCACTCGGGTCCATCTGGACCAGGTGCACGGCCTGGGCACCTTCGTGGAATTCGAACGGGTCATCGCCCCCGGCGAAGACCTTGACGCCGCCGCCCAGGAACTGCGGCGCCTGCTGGACGTGTTGGGTCTGGACCCCACCCGCAGCGAAGCCCGACCCTACCGGGATCTACCGACGAAGGGCTGAGATTCTGGTGTGTGTCAGGAGGTGACGGTCGAATCGACCGCCGAGGTGGCGGTCGAGGTAGCGGTCGAGGTGGTGGGCGAGGTAGGGGTCGAGGTGGTGGGCGAAGCGGCGGTCGAGGTGGCGGGCGAGGTAGCGGTCGTGGTTGTGGGCGTAGCAGCGGTCGAGGTAGTGGTCAAGGTAGTGGTCAAGGTAGTGGTCGAAGGGCGTGTCGCGGACATGATCATCGAGGCGGTTGATGGAACCGTCCCCAAGTGGACCATCTCCCCGACCGCGGCGGTCGACACCGTCAAGTTTCCCTGACAGCATCGCCAGTTATTCCGCACCGATGTCTCCGGCCACTTGAAACACGATGCCATTCGAAAGTACTCTCCGTGGGTCAACGACCATGGAGGAATCATGCCGAACAAACGCCGAATCCTGGCACCGGATACCGTCTATCACATCACACAGCGTGGCAACAACAGGGTGGCCGTCTTCCACACGGACCAGGACCGGGCGGTCTATCTGTCTTACGCCGCCGAGTATCTTGAGCGCAGTACCGTCAAGCTGCATGCCTATTGCCTGATGGGCAACCATGTGCATCTTCTGCTTTCCGCTTCCGATCCGGAAGACATTCCGGAACTTCTGTGCGCATTGCAGAGCCGCTACGCGCGATACTTCAATCTCAGCTGGCATCGCAGCGGGTCGCTGTGGCAGCGTCGCTACAGGTCGATCCCGGTTGAGTCCGATTCACACCTGATCAGTTGTTTCCTGTACATCGACATGAACCCGGTCAAGAGCCGCCTGGTGACGCGACCGGACGAGTATGCGTGGTCCAGTTACCGCGCGCTCGCTCTCGGCGAATCACGCGATATTCTCACACTTCACCAGTGTTACACGAATCTGGGCTCGACAAACAAGGGGCGCTGCAGGCAATACCGATCCAGAATGGACGAGTTCCTGGCGAACTGGCGCAGCATTGCGGGGCTCAATTGAGGCAGGTTTTGAATTCGATGCTGATCGGCAATCCAGGGCAGGTCAGATCAGATCCCGGATGATCTCCGGTCGCGGACTGGGGATGACCACCTTCTGCACCAGCAGGCCCTTGGCGGCCACTTTGGCGGCGCCGGCATCCACGGCGGCGCGTACGGCGGCCACGTCGCCCGTGAGTGTCACGAAGCCCTTGCCGCCGATGGCCATGGCCAGGCGGATTTCCAGCAGGCGCACCTTGGCAGTCTTGGCGGCGGTGTCCGCGCCTTCGATCAAGGTGGCCACGGCAAAGGCCTCGATGATGCCCAGGGCATCCACCTCGCCCATTTCCGACACACCTTCCATGGCGGGGATCACCTGGGGGTGCAGGTTGGCGATCATGAAATCGTCCACCAGTTCCCGTTCGCCCACGATGCGGGCGGCGTCGATGGCTGCGCGCACGGCAGCCGTGTCGCCTCCGATCACGCTCATGTGCTTGCCCGGGCAGATCGTGCGCGAGACCAGCAGCACCACATCCGAAGTCTTGAGCATGGTGTCCGCCGCCTCGATGCCCTTGGCGATCGAGGAGAATTCAATGATGCCCACGGCGTCGTGGGGGCGTTCGGGCGTGAACTGGGCGTTCTGGTTGCGCATCACGACAGGTTGATCTCCTCATGGGTGGTGCGGGTCACACGGGCGGCTCGCGGGGCATGAACGGGCACGCCAAGCTCTCCGGCGGGCGGACGGGCCAGCACCTGGCCGGCGCTCACCATCTCGCCTTCCTTGACGCAGGGCACCGCGGCGGCCCCGATATGCTGCTTCAGCAGGATGCGCAGGCTGTCCAGTCCACCATTGAACTCGGTGAAGGGAGCGTCGTGCTCGAAACGGCTCAGCCCGATCCGCATCAGCAATCGCTTGGTGGGCACCTTGCGATTGGCGTACATCGGGTGCGGTGTCACATCCTTGGGGCCATTGTAAGGTTCGCCAAGGGCGGCCAGACTGCGCTTGGAATCCTGGCAGGCTTCCCGCGGATACAGACCCTCGGGGCAGGCGTAGAGTGTGCAGAGCCCGCATTCGCAGCAGACCTGGCCCCAGCGGCTGTGAGCAGGGAACTCCGTCACGAACTGCTGGCGCATGGCCTGGTGCGGTTCGAGAGGGTGGCCCAGCAGGTAGCGCGGACAGAGTTGGGTGCACAGACTGCACTGGTCGCACACGCTCTTGCCGATGCGGAACTTGGTCAGGCGACTGCGCAGCTCGCGCTCCACATAGGGATGGTCGCGGGGCAGCACGATCACGCCCGAACTGGTCTTCACCACCGGAGTGTCCAGATCCTCGATGATGTGACCCATCATCGGGCCCCCATCCAGAATCACGAACTCGCGCAGTTTGCTGCCACCGGCGAACTCCACCAGTTCACGGAAGGAGACACCCAGTGGCGCACGCACGGTGCAGGGCTTGCGCACCTCGCCGGAAATGGTGAGAAAACTGTGGGTCACGGCCCGGCCAGACGCGGCTTCGGCGATGTTCAGCGCGGTTTCATTGTTGATGACCACACAGCCCACGTGCAGCGGAATGCCCGCCGGGGGCACGATGCGGCCGGTCAGTTCGTAGACCAGAGTGACTTCGTCGCCCGCAGGATAGAAATCGCCCAGCTCGACCACATCCATCATCGGCTCGCCCCGATGCTCGGCAATGGCCGCGCGAATCGCGACGAGCGACGCCTTGTTCTTGCCCTTGATGCCAATCATCAGTCGATTGGCACCCACCAGCCGGGCGGCCAGTTCGGCGCCCCGCACCACCTCGGCCGCGCGGGTCTGCAGCACCACATTGTCCTTGCGCAGCAGGGGTTCGCATTCGGCGGCGTTCACCAGCAGGGTGTCGACGGAGGCCTGCAGTTTCTTCCAGGTGGGAAATCCGGCCCCACCCATGCCTACAACCCCGGCTTCGGCAATCTGTTCTATCGTGATGCTCATCGACTCCGTCCGAGCTGGCCTGGTCAGGAATTGTCCAGGCATTGGGGCCGTGCCCGCTTCGTGGGACCACGGTGGTCCGCGGCAAAGTAAGGAAAAAACCCTCCCCGGCGGGAATCTGCTGCCGCTTCGCTTCGGGCTGGCATCGCCCCGGCGCATTCCCTACGATTCGGCCACAAGAATTCCATCCAGTTGGCCACGTGAAGGACTCAATCCATTCCGGAGAGGAGGACGCATCCATGTGGAATTCATTCATACGCACCTGGAGCCTTGCAGTCCTGTTGCTGTGTGCCATTGCCGGCCGACTTGCCGCCCAACCGGCTGGCACCTTGGTTGGCTGGGGGCGTCAGGTGGTACTGGAGCCGCCCGCGATGACCGGTCTGGTGGCAGTGGCCGGTGGGCACCAGCACAGTCTGGGTCTGAAGGAAGATGGCAGCGCCATCGCCTGGGGGGACAACGGATTCGGCCAGTGTCGCATTCCCGAACCCAACGAGCAGTTCGTCGCACTGGATGGGGGCGATTCTCACAGTCTGGGGCTTCATGCCGACGGAACCGTGGTTGCCTGGGGCACCAATACCAATGGTCAATGCAATGATCCGGTCCCCAACGCAGGTTTCATCGCGATCGCGGCAGGCGATTTCCACAATCTGGCACTGAAGGCAAGCGGCAGCATCGTGGCCTGGGGATACAATGGCCAGGGTCAGTGTTCGGTGCCGGAACCAAACACCGATTTTATCGCGATTGCGGCCGGGGAACTGCACAGTCTGGGCCTGAAATCCGATGGCACGGTGCTCGCCTGGGGCAGCAATGCATGGGGCCAGTGCAACACGCCGGCCGCAGATCCCGACTTCATTTCGATTTCGGCAGGCCATGCCCACAGCCTGGGCCTGACAGCGGATGGTCGAATCCTGGCCTGGGGATCCAATGGATACGGGCAGTGCGACGTGCCGCAGGGCATCACGGATTTCGTGCAGGTGTCCGCAGGAGGTCATCACAGCATGGGCCTGCGAGCGGATGGCAGTCCCGTGTTCTGGGGGGCCAATGGGTTCGGGCAGAGCACTCCACCCGAGGGAATTGCTGCGCTTGCCTCGATTGCGGGCGGTTGCTGGCACAGTCTGGGGCTGGACCAGGCGGGCAATGCCCTGGCATGGGGGGCCAACAGCAAGACCCAGTGCAGCATTCCTGCCCCCAATGAAGACATCGTCTTCGTGTCCGAGGGGTATCTGCACGGACTGGGACTGCGCGAGAATGGCCGTGTCATCTCCTGGGGCTGGAATGGCGATGGCCAGGCGGAGTTGCCCGTTCCCGATTCGGACTTCGTATCCCTGGCAACCGGTTTCCGCCACAGCATCGGGCTGAGGTCCGATGGCAGCGTGATCTGCTGGGGCAGTGATGACGAAGGCCAATGCACACTCCCCGTTCCTCCGGAAGGATTTCAGGCCATCGCCGCGGGCGAGTATCACAGTCTTGGTCTGCGCGACGATGGCAGCATCGTGGGCTGGGGTGCCAATGACAGCGGCCAGCTGACCGTGCCCGAACCGAACACGGGTTTCGTGGCCCTGGCTTCGGGACAGGATTTCGCGCTGGGACTGCGCTCCGATGGCTCGATCGTGGCCTGGGGGCAGAACAGTGAGGGGCAGTGCGACGTGCCCGAACCGAACACGGAATTCACGTTGGTCGCGGCGGGCCGCGGACACTGTCTCGGACTTGCGGAGGACGGACACATCGTTGCCTGGGGACTGAACTCCTGGGGACAATGCGATGTGCCCGAACCGAATCAGGGGTTCGTGAGCATCGCCGCCGGTGACCTGCACAGCATGGGTTTGCGTGCCGATGGCAGCATCGTGGCATGGGGACACAATGACGATGGCCAGTGCGACGTGCCCCTGCCGAACACGGGATTTCTCTTCGTGGCGGCAGGCGGGGCCACCAGTATCGCCCTGCAGGAGGAAGGACAGGCCGCACTGGATTCTCCGGTGGCAGCCGGGCTGATGCAACCCGGCTCGATCCGGATCCTCGCGCTGGCTCCCAATCCCTTCAATCCGCGAACGATGATCCGCTTCGAGCTTGCCGATCGAGATGCCGTCTCACTTGTCGTGCACGATTTGCTCGGTCGCACGGTGACCACGACCGCCCTTGGGGAACTGATGCCTGGCATGCATGAGGCATTCTGGAATGGTGACACGGCTGGAGGAATGCCGGTTGCCTCCGGCATGTACTGGTTGAGCGTGCGGGGAAACCGCTCCGCTTCCCTGCCCAGCAGGGCAATTCTGTTGCGTTGACATCGGCGCTCATTGAGTGCCATTGCCAGAAAGGTGATCCTCTTGCGAACTCTGATCCGCCATGGACGTGTCGGCCTGCTGCTGCTGGGCGCAGCTGGTGCACTCTGGATGTCCCGATCACGGTGGTCGGGGGAGCAGCCGCTGACTCTCGAGCAGAGCCGCCAGCTGGCCCGCGAACTGAAACACTCACTGCGTCCCGATGCCCAGCCCAATTCCCTGCCCAACGAGTGGCAGTTCCGCATGGTGGCCTGGCCCGATGAGGAGATTTCCCTTGACGCCGTGAACCGCGTGCGCCGCCAGGCCCGCGTGCTGCGTGAGCGCCCTTCGGCCACTCCCCGGGCAATCTGGCAACAGGCGGGACCCCTGAACGTGGGCGGACGGGTCACCGACATCGCCCTGGACCTGCAGGATACCAGCAGGGTCTTCGTGGGCAGTGCGGCCGGCGGCGTGTTCCGTACCACCGATGCGGGAGCGAACTGGACAGCCGTGTTCCAGGAAGAAGGCGCGCTGGCGATCGGGGACGTGGCCCTGGACCCACAGGATGGACAGACCGTCTGGGTGGGCACGGGCGAAAGCAATTCGTCCAGTTACGGCTTTCCGGGCAATGGCCTGTGGAAGAGTACGGATGGTGGCGATCACTGGCAGCCCGCCGGACTGGATTCCAGCTTCTACATCGGTCGGATCGTGGTGGATCCGCAGGATTCGCAGCGGATCTGGGTGGCTGCCATGGGTCGACTCTACGGCACCGGAGGGCAACGGGGCGTCTACCGCAGCGTCGATGGTGGCCAGAGCTGGACCCGGACGCTCTTCGTCAACGACAGCACCAGCGCCACGGATCTGGCTCTCGACCCCCAGAATCCCCAGCGGATCTACGCCGCCACCTGGCAGCGCCTGCGCACGCTCACGACGCGCATCAGCGGAGGACCGGGCTCCCGGGTCTGGCGCAGTGACGATGGGGGAGTCACCTGGGCGCCCATGGATTCCGGCCTGCCCACGCCGGGCATGCTGGGCCGCCCCGCGATCGCGGTGGCCCCCGGTGATCCACAGCGGGTCTACGTGAGTTTCGCCGATGACCCGGGGTACTTCATGGGCCTCTGGCGCAGCGACAACGGGGGCGACAGTTTCACGGCGACCAACTCGAGTGCGCTGAACAACATCTACAGCAATTTCGGCTGGTACTTCGGCAATCTGCGGGTGGACCCGCTGGATCCCGATCACGTGCTCGCGCTGGGCGTCACCTGGTGGCGCAGTCTGGATGGAGGGGCCAACTACAATCGACTGGCCTACGCGCTGCATGTGGACTTTCACGCCATGGAGCGCCATCCGCTGAACGGGCGCTGGTGGGTCGGCAACGACGGCGGGCTGTATACCAGCCTGAATCTGGCCACCTGGGTCCACTTCGTCAACCTGCCGCTGACCCAGTTCTACACGGTGGAAATCGATCCGGTCCAGCCGGAGCGCCTGTACGGCGGCACTCAGGACAATGGCACGATCCGCACTCTCAGCGGGCAGCTGGACGACTGGGATGACATTCTGGGCGGCGACGGGTTTCACGTGATCGTACACCCCAGCGTGCCCGATCTGATCTTCGCCGAATACCAGTGGGGCAGTCTGTACCGCAGCACGAATGGTGGAGGATCGTTCTCGAGCTCCATCTCGGGCATATCCACGGGTGACCGGCGCAACTGGAACACCCCGGTGGTGCTGGACCCGGTGGAGACCGACGTCCTGTATTACGGCACCCAACGGGTCTGGCGCAGCACCAATCTTGGACTGAGCTGGAGCGCCGTCTCCGGGGATCTCACGTCCGGATTCAGTGGCGATGCGGGATTCAACACCATCACGTCCATCGCGGTGTCGCCCCTGGACAACGCTGTGATCTGGGCCGGTTGCGACGACGGGCGTCTGGCCCGCACCCTGAATCACGGCAGCAGCTGGCAGGACGTCAGTTCGTCACTCGTGACTCGCTGGATCTCCGACGTGGTGGCGGATCCGCATCACGTTCAAGGCGCCATCGTGAGTCTGGGCGGGCTGCGCTGGAACGACCCTCAGCCCCACATCTACCGCACCTGGGATGCCGGGGCCCACTGGACTCCGATCAGTGCCGGACTGCCCGATGCACCCGTCTACGCCCTGGCCATCGATCCGGCCGACAGCCTGCGGATCTGGGTGGGCGCCGAAACCGGGTGTTACACCACGGCCGATGGTGGCCAGAGCTGGTCCGAAACAGCCCCCGGCCTGCCCCTCGGCCCCGTGATGGATCTGGACTTTCACCCCGGCACGCGCCAGCTGGTGGCTGGCACCCACGGGCGCAGCGCGTTCCGGTTGTTCGTGGATGATACGGGTGATGACGTGCCCGTGGTGCACATCCGCCTTGTGGGCAATGCGGTCCGCCTGTCCTGGTCGCCCATCGCGGGGGCCAGCGGGTACGGTGTATACGCCAGCGAGTCGGGCTTCTTCCCGGGTGTGGCGGGAGAGTTGCTGACCTCCACCGCGGATACCCTGCTTGCGCTGCCCATCGAGGTGGCCCAGCCCATGCGCTTCTTCCGGGTTCGCAGCCAGTTTCCATGACGGAACCGGGCTTTCGCCTTCGGTGGCAAACTCGCTAATTGAGCGCGCCGCGCGAGTGCGCGTGCCGCCCCCCGGCGCCCGGGGATTCGTGGACGCATCCATGCACTTTCGAATCCTGCTTCCGGAGGATCTGCCTGCCCTGCGCGCCCTGTGGGAGGCCTGTCCCGGCATCCGCCTGCGCGAAGCCGACCGTCCCGAGGCCATCGCGGCCTATCTGGCCCTGAATCCCGGCCTGAGTTTCGTGGCCGAGGATGAGGGCCGCGTGGTGGGGGGAGTGATTGCCGGACACGACGGACGGCGTGGCTCGCTCCAGCATGTGGTGGTGGAAGCCGGCCACCGGCGGCGCGGCCTGGGACGCACTCTGGTGCGGCACTGCCTGGATGCGCTGGCCGCCGAAGGCATTCTCAAGAGCCACATCTACATTCAGCTGAACAACACCGGGGCCGAAGCCTTCTGGCGCAGTTGCGGCTGGTTCCTGCGGGACGACATCAAGATGTTCTCCTGCGTACACGGCGACAACCCGGACGCCTGATCCGGCAGCCGATGCTGACACACAGGGCCGTGGTCGTGAGTGCGGCCCCGGTTTCTGAAAGACTGAACAGGATTGCACGCATGAATGCTTCCCGCTCCCTGGGACCCTCCGCCGGTCGGGTCAAGGCTCTGGCGCCCGGCCAGAACTATGGTTTCGTCCACGATTTCCGCATGGACGCCGACGTGTTCGCGCTGTTCGAGTACGCCACTCAGGCGTTTCCCGGCGAACTGATCCAGTACGAACTGCACGAGCAGGGAGAAGAAGGCCGCTCGCGCTTGCGCGCCGAGGACATCCAGTTCTACCCCCGTCTCAGCGTGGACCAGGTCCTGGACTGGGCCAGAGAAGGGCTGGGCGCTGAGGGGCTGACCTGGCTCAAGCGCGAGATCGCCCGCCAGCCCGAGCTGATTTCCCGGGTGTTCGGACCGCACACGGCCCCGTCGGTCAAGGAGCGCCTGCTGGCCGATGCGGCTTTTCCATTGCCCGCCTCGCTCGTGGAGAAGGCCCTTGCCCTGCCACGCTGGCGCAAGCACGCCCTGCCACGCCTGCATCGCGTGAGCCGGTGGACCCCTGAACTGTTCCAGCTGCTCTGCGAAGCCAGCCTGCCCGAGTCCGAATTCATGAGCCTGCTGGTGAAGGCCCTGGAATCCCGGGCCACCCTGCCGTTGGAACTGCCCAACCCACCCCGGGTGAAGGCGCGCCCGCTGTACAACGCCTGGCGCCAGTTGCACACTCCGGCCCTGCTGTTGCTGATTCCGCACCTGCAGTTGAATGACACGGACGCCCGCACTCTGGCTGCACAGCTTGAGGCGAACCCTGATCTGCTGCATGCCTTCCGCGCGCACGATGGCGGGCGCAGTTGGAGTTCCATGCAGGAACTGCGCTGGCTTGCGGGAGAAGACGAATTGCCGACCTCGGTTCTGGCCGACCCGGTCCTGCCCGGAATTCTGCTCAAGGCGTTGGGTGGTGCACGCCATGCCCGTGCCGTCGACCTGCTGCGCAAGTTGCCGGCGCCTTCGCTGGACACTCTCCAGAGTGCCCTGCCCCGGCTGACTGCACCGGAAGAGCGTGCCTGGGTTCTCGCGCAACTGGCCCGGCAATCGGGCGGGCTCAGCGGGCTCAATCCGGACCTTTGCTGGCAGCTGGTGGATCACGGGTCTTCCCTGGATGTACTGCGTTCGCTGCCTGCCGCCGAGTTCACCGGGCCGCGCATCGATCAGTTGCTGGCGCGCCCCGGCGGGCTGGAACTGCTGCTGGAGCGGGGAGCCGAGCCCGAATCGCTGGTGCGCAGTGGGCGCGCACTGCTTGAGAAAGGCCTGGATGCGCCGCTGCGCCAGAGCCTGCTCAACTGGCTGGGCACGCGCCCCGAAGCGGCCGACTGGGTCCGTGAGGGACTGGCGGGACCTGCGGAGCAGCAGGCGATTGCACTGGAAATGGCCACGGGACTTCCATCCTTCAGCCGGGCTTTCGTGCAGCAGTTGCTGATGCTGCCCATGGACTCCGGCCATCGTCGGGCACTGGTCCAGGCCATCGACGGTCGCAATCCTGAGCGCTGGACCGAACGCTACCTCGTCACCGATGAGGAGAAGCAGGCCTGGCGCGAGGCGGGTGCCTCCCTGCTCTGATGGTCCCAGTGACCTGAACCCGGGCCTGCCCGGGTCGCATGCTCTTCAATTGTCACAAGTTGCTCACGGCCTCCTTTTTATCTGTTGAAACCAATATCTCTGCGCATATTGCTGGCCGACTGCATTCGCAGAACGCAACGATGCACGACTCCAAACAATCGTCGACCCGGACTCCACACCGAGCTCCGCAGCCGGAGACCTCCACGCATGCTCCGTTTGTTGTTTCTGACCCTGCTCCTGCCATTGGTGGGGCACGGCTTGCCGAGATACTCGGCCCGCTACAACCAGTCCTGCCATCTCTGCCATGTCAATCCCGAAGGCGGCGGCATGCGCACCTCCTTCGGCAGCCAGTTCTTCGCCGGCACCGAGCTGGCCATGAACGGCTTCGACTTTGACAAGCTGGGTGCGCTGGAAACCCGGATCAGCGACCGGCTGAGCGTGGGTGCCGATTTCCGCACGCTGCTGGTGCACGATTCTCCTTCCGACGGTGTGGCCGATCGCCCGGCGAACACCTACGAGAACCGGCCCGAACTGAGCAGTTTCCTGCAGATGCAGGGCGATCTGTACCTGCACTTCAACCTGGCTCCGCGTTATGAAATGGTGTACGAACAGGCGCTCAGCGGCAGCTGGGAAGCCTGGGCTCTGGCGCACGTGCTGCCGGCCAACGGCAGTGTCAAGGTCGGGCGGTTCATGCCCGGGTATGGCTGGAAAACCGTGGATCACAACGCCTTCACCCGCGAGCGCCTCGGCTTTTCCACGCGCAACCGCGAACAGGACACGGGTGTCGAGCTGGAATTCCATCCCGACGGCTACAGTTTCAGCCTGGCGCTCACCAACGGGATCAATGCCCAGTTCGATGACAATACCCAGAAGGCGCTGACCGGGCGCGTGGCGCACATGACTCGAGTGATGGGAAAGAACCTGACTCTGGGTGCCAGCGCACGGGTCAACCGGCTGGAATCACTCACGACGGGTGCGCGCACCGTGTCGGTCTACGGACCTTTTGCCGCCTTGCATGCGGGTCCCTTCACCTGGCTCGGTGAGCTGGGTATGCTGCACGACGAATCGGTCAGTGGATCCGCGCAGCACGACGAGCTGGTGCATTCCCACGAATTCTCGTATACGGTGCGCCAGGGCATGGATGTGCTCTACAGTCACGATTTCCACGATTGGGATCTGGACGCCAACAGTGGTTTCGAGACTCGCAACCGCCTGGCGCTGGATCTGATTCCCTGGCCCTGGGTGGCCATCCAGCCCGGGGCTTCGCTCTTCCGGCGCGAGAACGGCTCTGCCGGAACCAGCTGGCTTGAACTGAGTCTGATGGTGCATTACTTCCTCTAGGAGGAGCCATGGCGCTGCTGACCAGAATCGTCTGCCTGTTGCTCTGTCCCTTGTTCGCCCTCGCGGGAGTCCAGTCCTTCAGCGTTTCCGGGGGCAAGGAATGGAATCGTGTGGTGTTTCACTCCGAGGCGGTTCTGGAATCCTTCGAGGGCGTGAACACACGGATCAGTGGCGAACTGAGCCTCGATCCAGACCAGCTGGGCGCTCCCGTGCACGCGGACTTCCTGGTGGACGTGAAGGGTTTTGACACGGGCATTTCCCTGCGCAACCAGCACATGCTGAGCAATCACCTGCACGCGGAGCGGTTTCCCACGAGCCAGCTCAGGCTTGTGTCACTTCTTCCGACCCATGGGGGTGCGCTGGTGGAGAATCAGCCCCAGAGGCTGAGTGCTGAAGTGGACTTCACGTTGCACGGTGTCACGCGGCGAATCGAGGTGCCCGTGGTTGTGACCCGGGTGCCGGACGGCAGCCAGACACCTTGCCGACATCCGGGTGCCGTATTGCATGTACAGGCCGAGTTTCCCGTGGCTCTGGCGGATTACGGCATTCCCCGGCCCGAGTTCCTGTTTCTGAAGGTGGGCGAGCAGGTCACAATCACTTTTGACTGCTGGGCCGCAAGCAATTGAAAGCACGCATGAAGACTCGATTCCTGACTCACGGTCTGCCCCGATTCCTGTTGCTGGGACTTTTTCTGGGCGCTTGTGATGACATTGGCGAGAGCAACGACAATCCTCTTGGGGATTTCCAGGGATACCAGGACTGGCCCATTCTCAGCACCGATCACATCGCTCCCGAGGTGCTGGGATCGGCACACGAAGGCGATGATCCGCGTTTCACGCGGGTGAACTTCGGCAACGTGCGCCGCAGCGGAAACCACGTGCTGGAAGGCAGTGTGGTGGTCATGGAGACCTCGCGCCAGGAAGGGTACACCGTGATCTGGCCCGAAGCGCTGGGCATCGTGGCCATGAGGAAGCTGGCTCCGGGCAGCAGTCCGGAAAGCGATGACTGGGAATGGTTCGAACTGGCGCTCACGCGCAATGCCATCCTCCAGCAGGGCACGAATCTGGGCGGGGGGTCCTGCAACTCCTGCCATGGCACGGCCGAGGATGCGGGTGCGCTGTCTTTCGCCTTCTGCCTGCAACCGGAATCCACCTCCTTCGCCAGTTCCGTGTTGCCCATCTTCCAGCAGAACTGTGTGAGCTGCCACGGCGGGACCAATGGGCTGACCTTGTCCTCGTGGGCCAGCACGATGGCCGGTGGCAACAGCGGGGCCGTGGTGGTGCCCGGCGACGCGGTGGGCAGCCTCCTGTACCAGAAGATCAATGGCATGGGAGGCATCATGCCACCCTCCGGACCGCCCCTTTCCAGTTCGCAGATCGCGACCATCGGCCAGTGGATCGATGAGGGTGCCGGCAACAATTGATGCACGCCCCGATCCCGGAACCGCCAGTCTGAACTTCGGGAACGACCCCGTCCCGCCCATGCCCAGACCCGTGGACCAGCGCTGTGTCTGCCTGTCCGGGCGCCTCCCTGAAAATCTCTTCCTCCTGCTCCACTTGTGATTCTTTCGTGAGGCTTGTGGTGCGAGACTGATCCATCTTCAGTCTCGAGGATCGGGAATCGAACCGATCCACCGCACACAGCGCCACACACGCCATGCGATTCCCGCGTTCACGCTGGCGGGGATGTGTACGCCCGGCGCTGAAGGAAGTGGCCTCACATTCTGACAACACGGGAGAGATGGATGACACACAGGATCATGTGCAGCTGCCTGCTGGGGCTGGTCGCGAGCGCCCTGCTGCTGACCGGCTGCGATTCGGACGACGGTGATGCAATGGACAATGGTGTGGTGGTTGGCGAGAGCGCTTTCCAGGCTTACCTGTCCTGGCAGGAAGTGGATTACACCATCGACGGCACGCCCGGTCTGGGCAACGCACACCAGGGCGAGCTGGAAGATTATGCCCGGCGCATCTTCATGAACCCGACCGCGCTGTCGTCCAGTGGCGAGCGTTACGACGAGGGGTCGATCATCGTCAAGGAGACCTTCAGCTACGATGCCGCAGGCAACCGCGTGTTGCCCGCGGGCGGTGCCCTGCTGGCCATGGTCAAGCGTGGTGGAGATTTCAACCCGGCTGCCGCGGGCTGGGAATGGTTCGAGCTCGGCACCGATGGCACCGTTCTCGCCCGCGGTGGTGCCGAGATGATGGCTGGCGCCTGCAACGGCTGCCATGGCGCCGCGCCCGGGTACGGTGGACTTGATTTTGTGTTTCATCATCCCGCACAGGTCGTGGCCGATGCCGCTCGCTTCAGCGGTTTCGAGAACTGGACCCGGATTGCGGAGACCGTGGAGGACCATGATTTCCTTCAGAGCGCCCACCAGTCTTCCTCGGGCAATGCTCTGAGACGTGTATACAAGAAGCAGGAAATGGCCAACCCGGATCAGGGAGAATATCCTGTAGGCACCACTCTGGTGAAGAGTGTCGAGCTGGATGGCTCGATCATGGAAATCACCGGCATGGTCAAGCGTGGCGCCGGTTTCAACCCGGCTGCCGGTGATTGGGAATGGTTCATGCTGGATCCCGCGGATCACAGCATCGCGGCTCGCGGTGGTGCCGACATGCTGGACGGCATGTGCAATGGCTGCCACAGCCATGCCAATCCGGAAGAAGGCTATGGTCTGGACTTCGTGTTCCACCATCCTGGAGATGCCTTCAATTCAGGCGGAGGATATGTGGCCCAGCCTGCCCACCTGAGCGACTACCGGGACTGGCAGCAGGTGGACTACACCATCGACGCCAGCAATGGCCTGGGCACGGCGCACATGGGGGGCGACGCCCTCTTCAGCCGGCGCGTGTTCGCCAATCGGCCGCTGGATCCGGTGAGCAACCAGTATCCGGTAGGCACGGTTCTGGTGAAGGAGACGTTCACCTTCGATGAAAGCGGCAACTGGGAATGGCCCGAGCAGATGGGCGTGCTGGCGATGGCCAAGCGGGGCGCGGGTTTCAACCCGGGCGCCGGGGACTGGGAGTGGCTGGTGCTGTCCAACGACGGCACCCAGATCACCGCACGCGGCGGAATGGACATGCTGAATGGCATGTGCAATGGCTGCCATGCGGCCGCCACCACCTATGACGGATTCGATTTCGTGTTCCAGCATCCCGGCCGCTCCAGTTTCGGAATCAATGACCTGCTGCTCTACGGCGACTGGTCCGTGGTGGGCGAGGCCACCGGCGATCATGATTTCCTCAACACCGCGCACGGCGGGGCGGACGCGACCCGTCGGGTCTACAAGAAGCAGCTGGACGCGAATCCGGAACCGGTCCCCGGCGACGAGGCCTGGCCCACGGGCACGATGTTCGTCAAGGAAGTCTGGGTGGATGGGAGCGTTCTGCCCGCCCGCGCAGGGATGATCAAGCGTTCCGGCGATTTCAACCCCGAGGGTGGGGGCTGGGAGTACGTCATGTTCGAGGGCGACGGCACGGTACTGGTTCAAGGAGGCAGCGAGACCAGCTGCTCTTCCTGCCACAGCCATGCCAACCGTGGCGAGGGCTATGGACTGGACTGGGTCTTCAGTCATGCGGACGACCCCTTCAACAATTGATCCAGCCAGACATTCTTGTTTGAACCAGGGCGGGCCGCGGATGCGGCTCGCCCTTTTCGTGGGAAGCCACCCGCGGAGCCACCCGAGTCCGCTGGCAGGACGCCACCCGCGGAGCCACCCGAGGATCCGCTGGCAGGACGCCACCTGCGGAGCCACCCGCGTCCGCTGGCAGGAAGCCAGCCGCGGAGCCACCCGAGTCCGCTGGCAGGACGCCAGCCGCGGAGCCACCCGAGTCCGCTGGCAGGAAGCCACCCGCGACCCGAGGTGGCTGGCAGCCCCCGCGGAGCTCCGCTGGCAGGAAGCCACCCACCCACCCAAGTCTGCTGGCAGGAGGCCACCCGCGGAGCCACCCGGAGTCCGCTGGCAGGAAGCCACCCGCGGCGCCACCCGATTCCGCTGGCAGGAAGCCACCAACGGTGCCACCCAAGTCCGCTGGCAGGACGCCACCCACGGAGCCACCCAAGTCCGCTGGCAGGACGCCAGCCGCGGCGCCACCCGGAGTCCGCTGGCAGGTCTCCACCCGCGGCGCCACCCGAGTCCGCTGGCAGGACGCCACCCACGGAGCCACCCAAGTCCGCTGGCAGGACGCCACCCGCGGAGCCACCCGAGTCCGCTGGCAGGAAGCCACCCGCGGCGCCACCCGAGTCCGCTGGCAGGAAGCCAGCCGCGGAGCCACCCGAGTCCGCTGGCAGGAAGCCACCCGCGGAGCCACCTGAAGTGGCTGGCAGGACGCCACCCACGGAGCCACCCGAATCCGCTGGCAGGACGCCAGCCGCGGAGCCACCCGAGTCCGCTGGCAGGAAGCCAGCCGCGGAGCCACCCATAGTGCACGTCAGCGCTTCCTGTAGTGGGGACTTTGGCGATGCCCCGTCTCTTTGGCACCTTCGCGCCCGTTCCCGGAATCAACGCGACGAATCGTGGAGGACCGATGAAACTGATACAGAATTCGCTTGGGCGCTGGGTGCCCGAGCAGGTCAATGGCCGGGCCGTGCGCCCGTTCCTCGGAGTGGGCAAGACGCCCCCCACGGGCCACAAGGCGGGCGCTCCGATCCGCAGTGGCGCGGACTACCGCGACAAGAGACTGAAGTCGCTGGAAGAGGCGGTGGAAGCGGCCCAGCTGCGCAACGGCAGCGTGATCAGCTTTCATCACCACTTGCGCAATGGCGATCTGCTTCTGAACCAGGTGCTGGAGATCGTCGCGCGCAAGGGACTGCGCGACATTGTGGTGGCGCCCTCGGCGCTGTTTCCCTGCCATGAGCCCCTCTGCGACCACATCCGCAACGGGGTGGTCTCGCACATCGAAGGCTCGATGAACGGACCGGTGGGCAAGCTGTGCTCCACGGGCGGATTCGGCAAGACGGCCATCCTGCGCAGCCATGGTGGCCGCTTCCGGGCGATCCAGGATGGCGACCTGACGATCGATGCCGCCTTCATCAGTGCACCCACCGCCGACCCTCACGGCAATGCCACGGGTGACCGCGGCCCCAGTGCCTGCGGTCCGCTGGGCTTTGCACTGGCCGACAGCCTGTATGCGAAGTGGGTCACGGTGGTCACCGACAATCTGGTGCCCTTTCCCTGCCTGCCCTGGATGATCGAAGGCGGCAACGTGGACCGCGTGGTCACCGTGGACCGGCTGGGCGATGCCTCACAGATCGTCAGCGGCACCACCCGGGTGGCCGAGGAGCCCGACCGGGTGATGATCGCCGAGCTGGCGGCGCGCTTCGTGCGCGATGCGGGCCTGATCGACGAGCCCGAATTCAGTTTCCAGGCGGGCGCGGGTGGCATGTCGCTGAAGTTCGTGGAGTACATGGGCAACTACATGCGCGAGAAGGGCGTGGTGGCCGACTTCGCTCGTGGCGGCAGCACGGGCCTGCTGGTGCAGCTGCTCAAGGAAGGGCTGGTGAAGTACATCCTCGACGGGCAGAGCTTCGACCTTGAGGGCGTGCGCAGCCTGCGCGAGAATCCCAACCATGTGGACACCAATCCCTTCGTGTCATACAACTGGCACAGCAAGGGCTGCTTCGCGCCGCGGGTCAAGGTGGGCGTGCTGGGCGCTACCGAGATCGACTTCGATTTCAATGTGAATGTCAACACGCACAGCGATGGCTGGCTGCTGCACGGCATCGGCGGTTTCACCGATGCGGCCGACGCCCAGGTGACCATCATCACGGCGCCGCTGGTGCGCAAGATCCATTCGATCGTGATGCCGCGTGTCACCACCGTGACCGCCCCCGGCGAGACCATTGACGTGCTGGTGACCGATCACGGCATCGCGGTCAATCCGCGCCGTCAGGATCTGCTGGACCGCCTCAAGGGCAGCGACCTGCCGCTGGTGACCATCGAGGACCTGCACCGCAAGGCCATGGAACTGACGGGCGGGCACCAGACCGAAGCCAGGCTGGGCGAGGAGGTGGTGGCGGTCATCGAGTACCGCGACGGCACCCTGATCGACAGCGTGCGGCGGGTCATCGCGGACTGACCGCACGCGTCATTCAATCGAAAGAGCCTTCCTGCGCCACAGGAAGGCTCTTCTCTCGAAATCTCTGTCGTGATTGACTTTGCTCACACTTTTCACATCAAAGACTGCCGATACTCTGCTGTGGCAAGCTGCGGACCGCGAATCAGTGTCCCTCGCGAAGCCAACCACAGGAGTAACCCATGAAATCATTGCTCGCTTCTCTGCTTCTGGTGCTGGCCATCGGAACTCCATCCCGCGCGATTCACCTTGTGTCTTCCAGTCCCGCCACCGGCACGGCCGGACTTGGAGGGGCAATCACACTCGTGCTCTCATTCGATACTCCGCTCGACACCAGCAGGGAGTTCGCCAACAGCTTTGCTGGTGAGGATGCGGTCCTGCCCGTGCAATTCATGCTCATCGAACCCGAGTATTGGATGAGCCTGACGGACTTCAGCGTCAACGGCGACTTCACCGAGCTGAATCTGTCACTGCAGCTGGCACCAGAAACGGATTTCTGCCTTGTCCTGGGCCAGGCCTTCGGCGATGACGCCAGCTCGCTGGCGAACCCGGAATTCATTTTCCTGAGCACCCAGGCGAGCCTTGGCCAGTTTTCCGTTGGCGGCACAGTGACCTTTTCCGGCGTGGTTGCCAATGCCATGGTCCTGCTGACCGACCAGCCGATCTTCGCCGACGAGCCCCAGTTCCTCTGTGGGACGATCGGAGGGCCGTTCGGGGCCTATGAGATTCCCTTCGTGCGCCCGGGCGTGTGTTACCCCGTTGCCGCCCTCGATCTGGATGGCGATGGTCAGATCAATCCCGATCAGGGTGTGGACGTGATCGGAATCTATGACCCCGATGAAGACGGCCAGCAGGACAGCATCCTGGTGGACGGCAATCTGACCGGCATCGACTTCGCGCTGGATCTGTTCGCGACGATGCGCACCGCCCAGGAAGCCCTGGCGGACGCCACCCCACTGGCACTGGAGTGGGATGCCTCTGCACAGGCGAAGGTTCTGCAGACCTGGGGTGGCCTCGATGAGGATGGCGCAGCCGGCAGCTGGATCTGCATGTTCAGTGCGCCCACCATGACCGATGCGCTTGTCGTGTACCTGAGCTTTGCCGGTGTGCAGGCCGAGATCATGCCTGTTGAAGGCAGCCTGCGGGACCTGCCCGCCCTGCCTCAGACTTTCCTGGATTCCGCCACGATGCAGCAGATCGCTCTGGACAACGGGGGGGACGACTTCCTGCAACTGTATCCCGAATGCGAGCAATCCTTCCAGGCGGGGGCCCAATCCTATTTGTGGCCCGAAGACCCGACCCGCCTGCTCTGGACGGCACAGTACTTCGTCGATCTGGGGGAAACACAGGATTTCCTGTTCGTGGTGATGGATCTGGTCACGGGCGAAGTGCTGGAAAACACGAAGGTGGAGCCCGGACCTGCCGTACCCACCGGGCTCAGTCTGGAGCACAACGCGCCCAATCCCTTCAATCCGGACACCATCATCCGCTTCAATCTGCCCGGCTCAGGGCGGGTCAGTCTGACCGTGCACGACATCATGGGGCGCCCGGTCACCACGCTGCTCGACGGTGGGCTGGGCGCGGGCGAACACCGCATCCGCTTCGACGGCAGCGGCCTGGCCTCGGGCATCTATTTCTACACCCTCGAGTACGAAGGCAGCCGTCTGACCCGCAGCATGCTGTTGGTGAAATAGGCACGGAATTCAGCATCTGCTGACTGGTCTGGCCCCCGGAGCACCGCACCGGGGGCCAGATCCTTTTGCGCCACGCCGGGCATCCTGCCTGCCCCGGAGCCACCCAGACGCCAGGGCATTCGATCGGACGGCCGATTGCTTGCGCAGGATCATGCATCAGTGGATTCGTGTCCCGACCTTGGGCGGCCAAGAACTCCATCACCCGGGAAGACACAGTGAAGACTCTCTGCCTTGGCTTCTGCCTGGCCCTGCTGGGCTGTTCTGCTGCCCATGGCCAAGACAAGGAGACTGCTGTCCTGCTGGGCAGCAGCGAGGGTCCTTGCCTTGCCGTGGCCATGCTGGGCGATCTGGCGGTGATGAGCGCAGGATGTCATGTGCTCGTCCAGGATCTTTCGGACCCAGCTCAACCTCGTCGGTTGGGTTCGGTGCAGACCCCGGGTCTCGTGTATTCCATCACCGTGCAGGACAGTCTGGCCTTTGTCGCTGACTACCGAGCCGGATTGCGTGTGATCGATCTGCACGATCCTGCGCGTCCAGAGGAAATCGGCCATCTGGATCTGGATGGTCTGATCATCGATGTCGCGGTCCGTGCCGACGTGGCGTGTGTGGCAAGTTACAACTCAGGGTTGTGCGTGGTCGATGTCCATGACCCGACGGATCCCCGCCTGCTTGGGCGCCTGACGAATGGCGCCGGCGCACAGGCAGTCGCCATGATGGACCAGCTGGCGCTAGTGCAGGGTCCTGGCGGACTGAGTCTGGTGGACCTGCAGGATCCTGCACATCCCTTCGAGCGCGGCTTTGTGAGCATCACCGGGAGAATCAGCGGGATTGCGCTGAATGGAACGCTTGCCGCCGTGGGGTCGTTTTTCGGAGAGTTGCTGATTCTGGATATCCGGGACCCGGATGCACCTGTATTGATCGGATCATGCGAACTCGGCACAATGAGTCCGGATATCACAATCAGCGGAAACGTGGTATACGTTCTTTCCACCGCCGCCACTTTGAGGGCCGTGGACATCAGTGATCCAGCACACCCAACGACGATTTGTGAGTTTGGTGTTCCAGGTTACTCATGGGGTCTGGCGGTCGAAGACAGCCTGGTCTGCATGAGCAATTACTCCAGCGGTATGCGCGTGATCGACGCACGGAATCCGGCGGACCTTCAGGAACTGTCAATCTGCCCATCCGGCGATCACGCCAGCCTCGTGGCGACAAACGGTGACATTGCCTGTGCCAAGGGATACGGCCTGGAAAATCATGGAAGCATGTGTGTGTACGATGTGTCGGATCCTGCGGAGATTCGACAGATCGGTTCCATCCTGATCGAGCACGGAATCAGAAGGCTGGCCATGCGCGACAGTTGCGCGTGTGTCATTGATGACGAAGGAATTCTGCACCGCATCGATCTGAGTGTTCCTGAGGTCCCGGTGGAAACCGGCCAGCTGGGTTTTGTGCAGCCTGCCCTGGATCTGGCTTTCAAAGATGGGCTGCTCTGCGTGGTGGCTGGAGAGGCTGGTCTGCGCATCGTCACTCTGGAAGAAGACGGCAGCCTGCGGGAATCGGGATTTCTTGACACACCGGGCTATGCTCGGGATGTTGAGGTGCAAGGGAACAGGGTCTGTGTCGCCGATGGGACGATGGGATTGCGCCTGATCGATCTGGCTGACCCCACGAACCCGAGCCTGGTCCGGGCCAGTCGCGAATTCGGTTCCATCTGGAACGTGGCATTTTCGGGCGATCTCGTATGTGCCATGAATACCGCAGAGAAGGCGATTCTGCTGGATGTGAGCCAGCCGGACCGAATCCAGAAGCTGAGCACCATCCAGAACGTCTCCGGTTACCTTGGCATGCTGTTGAAGGGCAATCGACTGTGTCTGACGAACAGGGACGGTGACCTGGTCATGTTCGATGTGAGTACGCCATTCAGTCCCCGTGCGACCGCGATCGAGCCCATTTCCCAGATTCACCTTGGAATGACACTCGGCAACGATCGACTCATTGTCGGCACCGGCTCCGCCGGGTTGCTGGTCTATGATTTTGAACCCACCCGGAGCACCTGGCAGTGGGATCTCCCCACCGCGTTCAGCCTGCACCAGAACCAGCCCAATCCCTTCAATCCCGACACCACGATTCCTTACACCCTGCACGTGTCCCAGCACGTCACACTGCGGATGTACGATCTGGGCGGCCGTCTTGTGCAGTCCTGGACACCCGGATTGCAGGAGGCGGGCCATCACCAACTGGTGCTGGACGGCCGGGGACTGGCCAGTGGCATCTACTTCTATGAACTGCGTTCCGAGTACGGTTCCACGGTTCGAAAGATGATCCTGCTGAAGTGACCTTTCAGCTCTGGGTTCGCCGATGGCACCTCGGCCTCCGGCCGAACCGGGCGAGCTCGATCCACGAATTCCATTGGCCCGCCTGAATGGTAGGTCCGCCCCCGCCCGGGCCGTATATTCACGGCTTCAATCGGACACCATCGCGGCTTCAAGCCCCCTGCCCACTTCGGGCGAACCCGGGGCGACCTGCCGGCCGCACAGCCAACTTTGGATCGCTCATGTCCCTGCGTGCCAATCGACTGGCTCCGGGCCAGTACACCCGCCGCTTCGCCGAGCTGAAACCCGCGCTCAGCCGGGGCGAGCAACGGGCCGAAAGCAATCGCTGCCTCTACTGCTTTGACGCACCCTGCACCAAGGCCTGTCCCACCCACATCGACGTACCGCTGTTCATCAAGCAGATCGCCAGCGGCAACCTGCGCGGCGCCGCGCACACGATCCTCGAGGCCAATCCCCTTGGCGGAAGCTGTGCCCGGGTCTGCCCCGTCGAGATCCTCTGCGAGGGCGCCTGTGTGCTCAATGCGCACGAGCAGCGCCCGATCGCCATCGGCAGATTGCAGCGCGTCGCCACCGACGCCGCGCTGGTGGAGCACTGGCCGCTGTTCACCAGCAAACCCGCGGGCGAGCTGAGGGTGGCCATCGTGGGTGCCGGACCGGCGGGTCTGTCCTGCGCGGTCAAGCTGGCCCGCGAAGGCGTGCGTGTCACACTCTTCGAGCGCGAAGAGGTGGCAGGTGGGCTGATGGTGGACGGAGTGGCCGCCTACAAGGTCACCGAAGAATTCTGCCGTCAGGAAATGGATTTCCTCTGCGCGCACCCCAACATCCAGCTGGCCTTCGGCCATGAGCTGGGGCGCAACCTCGAGCTGCAGACCCTGCGAGAAGACCATGACGCCGTGTTTCTGGCCTTTGGAGTCGGTATCACCGAGCCGCTGGGCATTCCCGGTGAAGACGCGGAAGGCGTGGTGGATGCCCTGGCCTTCATCAATCGCATCCGGCGCACACCGCTGGACAGCGTGCCCGTGGGCGAGAAGGTCGTGGTGGTGGGCATGGGCATGACCGCCATCGACGCGGCCACCCAGGCAAAGCGTCTGGGTGCCGAGGTCGTGACTCTGGTCTACCGCCGCACGAGCGAGGAAAAGCCCTGCAGCGATGCGGAACTGGAACTGGCCCTCAGCGACGGCTGCCGCATCGAATGGCTGGCGGCCCCGCAGGAGATCATCGCCACCGAAGGCCAGGTCAGCGCCCTGATCTGCCAGCGCATGAGGCTGGAACAGGACCCCGCCGGAGGCCGCGCCCGACCCGTGCCCACCGGTGAGACAGTCACCCTCGAAGCCGACATGGTGATTCGCGCCATCGGTCAGCGTCCCTATCAGCGCCTGCTGGACCAGTTCGGACTGCATCACGAAAAGGGACGACTTCAGGTGGGCGCCAATGGAAAGACATCCATGCCCGGCCTGTTCGCCGGGGGCGACTGTGTGAACGGCGGCAAGGAGGTGGTGGACGCGGTCCAGGCGGGCAAACTGGCCGCGGTCGGCATTCTGGAATATCTGGGAAGGGAGGCCGCCCGTGGCGAAGCTTGAGAGCGAATTCCTGGGCATCCGCTCCCCGAATCCCTTCTGGCTGGCCTCGGCGCCGCCCACGGACAAGAAGCTGAATGTGGTACGCGCCTTCGAGGCGGGCTGGGGCGGCGTGGTCTGGAAAACCCTGGGCGACCAGGTGCGCAATGTGTCCTCGCGCTATGCCGCCAACGCATACAATGGCCAGATCGTCTCCGGGCTGAACAACATCGAGCTGATCTCCGACCGTCCCCTGTCGGTGAACCTGCGCGAAATCCGCGAGGTGCTGCGCGAGTGGCCCGACCGCGCGCTGGTGGTGAGCCTGATGGCCAACACCACACGCGAGGACTGGCACGAGCTGGTGAAACGCACCCAGGACACGGGCTGCCACGGGCTGGAACTGAACTTCGGCTGTCCCCACGGCATGAACGAGCGCGGCATGGGCAGCGCCGTGGGCCAGGACCCGGAGATCGCCGCGATGATCGTGAGCTGGGTGATGGAAGTGGCCCGCGTGCCCGTGATCGTCAAGCTGACTCCCAACGTGCATTCGGTGGTGCCCACGGCCGCGGCGGTGGTCAAGGCGGGGTGTCACGGGCTCTCGCTGATCAACACCATCCAGAGCGTGATGAGTATCGATCTGGAGACTCTGGTGCCCAGCCCCAATGTGGGTGGCATGTCCACCTACGGCGGTTATTGTGGCCCGGCGGTCAAGCCGATCGCGCTCAAGATGCTGGCCAGTCTTGGGCAGGACTCGCGCACCGCGGGCGTGCCCCTGAGCGGCATCGGCGGCATCGGCAACTGGCGCGACGCGGCCGAGTTCGTCCTGCTGGGCGCCAGCACACTGCAGGTCTGCACGGCCGTGATGACTCACGGATTCAGCATCATTCGCGACCTCTGCGACGGACTGTCCAACTGGATGGACGAGAAGGGCTACACCCGCATCGAGGACTTCTGCGGGCTGAGCCTCGAGAAACTCACCAGCTGGGAGAAGCTGGATCTGAACTTCCACATCCACGCCGAGATCAACGAGCAGACCTGCATCGGGTGCGGCAAGTGTCACATCGCCTGCGAGGACGCCGCCCATCAGGCCATCGAGATTCTCCATGGCGAGCAGGGCAACCGCTTCCGCGTGATCGAACCCGAGTGCGTGGGCTGCAACCTCTGTCAGCTGGTCTGCCCTGTGGAAGACTGCATCACCATGGTGGAAGCGCGCCACGCCCCGGAACCCATGACCTGGCCCCAGTATCTGGCCACCAATCCCCCGCTGGAGCGCGTGCGTGAGGCGGGCGGCGAGGGCAGTTGTCCTCCGGGGAAGGAGGCCTGATGGCGCAGTCGGTGATCAACGAGCGCGACGGCTACCAGGAACTGGAGGCCAGCGAGGAACTGAAGGCGAGCGCCGTCTACAACGATGACATCGCGCCCACCCGCTTCGCCGAGCGTACGTGGACCCGCTGGCACATCGCGGCTCTCTGGGTGGGCATGGCGATCTGCGTGCCGACCTACACTCTGGGCGGCGTGCTCACCTCCTACTTCGGTCTCTCGGTACCCGAAGCGCTGATCGTGATCCTGCTGGCCAACATCCTGGTGCTGGTGCCACTGGTTCTCAACGCGTTTCCCGGCACGACCTACGGCATTCCCTTTCCCGTGCTGCTGCGCTCGTCTTTCGGCATCCAGGGCTCCAACATTCCGGCCGTGATCCGCGCCCTGATCGCCTGCGGCTGGTTCGGCATCCAGACCCTTTTCGGCGGTCTGGCCATTCACCTGCTGTTCGCGCAGGTGCTGCCGGGCTGGGCTTCGTTGGGGGGCACGGGTGAGGTGATTGGCTTTGTGCTCTTCTGGCTGCTCAACATCGGCATCGTGTTGCGAGGGTTTGATTCGCTCAAGCTGCTGGAAACTCTGGCCGCACCGCTGCTGGTGCTGGTGGGCGTGGGCCTGCTGTTCTGGGCCGGTCCCAAGGTGGACTGGCCAGCGCTGATGACCGCCGCGCCCTCGCGCCCCGCAGGGGACAGTCTCTGGCCCTGGTTCTTCGGCGGTCTCACGGCCATGGTCGGTTTCTGGGCCACCCTGTCGCTCAACATTCCCGACTTCAGCCGCTACGCCGTGAGCCAGCGGGACCAGATCATCGGCCAGATCATCGGCCTGCCATTGACCATGCTGCTCTTCGCGTCGCTGGGTGTGGTGCTCACCGCGGCCTCGCCCGCACTGGTGGGGCAGAGCCTCAGTGATCCGATCAGCCTGATCGGCGCGATCCACAGCCCCGTGCTGGGCAGCCTGGCCCTGCTGGTGATCATTCTGGCCACCGTGTCCACCAACACTGCGGCCAACATCGTTTCGCCCACCAACGACCTGCAGAACCTCTTTCCCCGCCGGATCAACTTTCGCCGGGGAGTGCTGATCACGGGTGTGATCGGCTTCCTGCTGATGGCCTGGGAGCTGTTGCGCAAACTGGGCTGGGTGGTGTCCGAGGTGGGACTGGACAGCCTCTACAGCAACTGGCTGCTGGGCTACTCGAGCCTGCTGGGACCCATCGCGGGCATCATGGTGGTGGACTACTTCCTGATTCGCCGCCAGCGCCTGGACCTGATCCAGCTCTACACGGCGGACAGCCCGCTCTATGGCCGTTTCAACTGGCGCGCGCTGCTGGCCTTCGCCATTCCGGTGGCCGTCACGCTGGTGGCCAAGCTCAGCGGACACGCGCTCTGGATCTACAACTTTGGCTGGTTCGTGGGCGGCTTCAGCGGCGGACTGCTGCACTGGCTGTTCTCGCGCCACACCATCACCGATGCCGGGCGCGCCTGAGTCCCAGGCCAGTCCCGGACCTTCATGGACAGGATTCCATCATGCAACTGACCATCAAGAGCGATCACGGACGGCTGGGCAACTGGATCGACGACCGGATCCAGCCGTCGACTTCCCGCACCACTCTGCCGGTCACCTCGCCGTATACGGGGCAGACCATCGCCGAGGTCCCACTGGGGGGCAGCGAGGACGTGGCCCAGGCGGTGGCGGCGGCTTCTGCCGCCTTTCCCGGCTGGAGCACGACTCCGATCAAGGAGCGCGTCCAGGTGATGTTCCGCCTCAAGGGACTGCTCGAGCGTTCGCTGGACGAGTTGGCCAACCAGATCTGCGCCGAGAACGGCAAGTCCTGGAGCGAGGCCCGCGCCGACGTGCTGAAGGCGATCGAACTCACCGAGTTCGCCTGCGCCCTGCCCAACACCATCGCCGGCCAGCAGCTGGAAGTCAGCCGCTGGATCACCTGCCGCACCGAACACGCCCCGCTGGGCGTGGTGGCCAGCATCTCACCCTTCAACTTTCCCGTGATGGTGCCCATGTGGACCCTGCCGGTGGCGCTCACCGTGGGCAACACGATGATTCTCAAGCCCAGCGAGCAGGTGCCGCTGTCGGCCATGCGACTGGCCGAGCTCTTCAGGGAGGCCGGGTTGCCCGCGGGTGTGCTGAACGTGGTCCACGGCGGCGAGCAGGTGGTGAACGCGCTCTGCGATCATCCCGGCATCCGGGCGCTGAGCTTCGTGGGCAGCACACGCGTGGCCCGTCATGTCTACGCCCGGGCGGCGGCCAGCGGCAAACGCGTGCTGGCGCTGGGCGGGGCCAAGAACCATCTGATCCTGCTGCCCGATGCCGACCCGAACTCCGCACCCCAGCAGATCGTGGAATCGGCCATCGGCTGTGCGGGACAGCGCTGCATGGCCGCCAGCGTGATGCTGGCCGTGGGCGATTGTGACGCGCTGATCGCGGAGATGACCCGTTACGCCCAGGGCGTTCCGCTGGGCAGCCAGTTGGGCGCGATCATCAATGCCAGGAGCCTGGAGCGCATCGAGGGGTACATCACCCAGGCCGAGAAGGATGGAGCACGCCTGCTGGTGGATGGCCGGGGCCGCAAGCCCGCCGATTCGACCTTCGCGAACGGCTGGTGGTGCGGGCCGACCCTGATTGATGGTCTGAAGGAGGGAGCGCCCGCCGCCTGCGAGGAAATCTTCGGCCCCGTGCTCTCGATCCTGCATGTGGACACTCTCGAGGAGGCCCTGCGCATCGAGAATTCCAGCCCCTACGGCAACGCCTGCTCGGTCTTCACCCGCAGCGGAGCGCCCGCGGATTACGTGATGAAACACGCCAGTGCGGGCATGTGCGGGGTCAATGTGGGCGTGCCCGTCCCGCGCGAACCCTTCGCCTTCGGCGGCTGGAACGAATCCCGTTTCGGTGCGGGCGACCTCACCGGTGAGGCGGGGGTCCGGTTCTGGACCCAGGACAAGAAAATGACCGTGAAATGGATCGAACAGGAACACCGCAACTGGATGTCCTAGGACTGAGGAAAGGAATACATCATGGCCCGAAACGTGATCAGTGGCCTGATCCAGTGTCACAATCCGATCAATGACGAGAGCCGGCCGATCAAGGAAATCCAGCAGGCGGCCCTCGAGCACCATCTGTCATTCATTGACGAGGCGGGCAAGAAGGGCGTGCAGATTCTCTGTCTGCAGGAAATCTTCAACGGCCCCTACTTCTGTCCCTCGCAGGACGCCCGCTGGTACGACGCCGCTGAGCCGGTGCCCGGTCCCACGGTGGAGCTGTTGGCCAGCTACGCGAAGAAGTACGCGATGGTGATGATCGTGCCCGTCTACGAGCGTGTCCAGGCCGGCGTCTTCTACAATACCGCCGCGGTCATCGACGCCGATGGCCAGTATCTGGGCAAGTACCGCAAGAAGCACATCCCGCACACCAGCGGCTTCTGGGAGAAGTACTTCTTCAAGCCCGGGGATCCGGCCTATCCGGTCTTCCAGACGCGTTACGCGAAAATCGGCGTCTACATCTGCTACGACCGCCACTTTCCCGAAGGCGCGCGCCTGCTGGGCCTGGGCGGGGCGGAAATCGTCTACAATCCTTCGGCCACCGTGGCCGGTCTCTCCCAGTATCTCTGGAAGCTGGAGCAGCCCGCGCACGCCGTGGCCAACGGCTATTTCATGGGCTGCATCAACCGGGTGGGAACCGAGGCCCCCTGGAACATCGGCCGCTTCTACGGCTCCAGCTATCATGTGGACCCGCGCGGCCAGATCATTGACTGCGCCTCGGAGGACAAGGACGAACTGCTGATTTCCACACTCGACCTGGGCATGATCGACGAGGTGCGCAAGACCTGGCAGTTCTTCCGCGACCGGCGCCCGGAGACCTATACCGGCCTGCTGGACATCTGAAAGGAGAGTGACGATGGCTTCCATTCTGATTCGCAACGGACAGCTGGTGAGCGCGCTGGACACGGTGCGCGGCGACATTCTGGTGCAGGACGGCACGATCAAGGCCATCGGCACCGGCCTGAGCACACTGGATGCGTCCACCCGTGTGATCGATGCCGGTGACCTGCTGGTCTTTCCCGGCGGCATCGACGCGCACGTGCACATGGAACTGCCCTTCATGGGCGGTGTCTCCGCCGACGACTTCGAGACCGGCACCGCCGCGGGTGTGGCGGGCGGCACCACCACGATCATCGACTTCGTGATCCCCGACCGCAACCAGGACCTGCTGGATGGGCTGGCCCAGTGGCGCGAGAAATCCGCCAAGAGCGTGGCCGACTACGCCTTCCACATGGCCGTGACCTGGTTCGGACCGAAGACCGCCGCCGAGATGGCGCACTGCGTGCAGCACGAGGGCATCACGTCCTTCAAGACCTTCATGGCCTACAAGGGCGCCATCGGTGTGGACGACACCGAGCTGATCCAGGTGATGCAGACCGCCAAGGGTCTGGGCGCCCTGGTCACCGCCCACTGCGAGCATGGCGACATGGTATTGGCCCTGCAGGAGAAACTGTTCAACCAGGGTCTGACCGCACCCAAGTATCACGCACTCTCCCGGCCCTCGCCCCTGGAAGGCGAAGCCACCAGCCGCGCGATCATGCTGGCGCGCATGACGGGCACCCCGCTCTACATCGTGCACGTGACCTGCCGCGAGGCCCTGAACGCCATCAGCGAGGCCCGCCTTCGCGGCCAGACCGTCTTCGGCGAGACCTGCCCCCAGTACCTGATCCTGGACGACCGCGTCTACGACACACCCGACTTCGAAGGCGCGGCCTACGTGATGAGCCCGCCGATCCGCCCGCTGGGGCACCAGGAAGCCCTCTGGGCGGGCCTGAAGGCCGGCGTGATCCAGACCGTGGCCACCGACCACTGCCCCTTCAACCAGTGCGGCCAGAAGGACAAGGGCCGTGACGACTTCCGCATGATCCCCAACGGGGCCGCGGGCATCCAGCACCGCCTGGCCCTGATGTACACCCACGGCGTCGGCGGCGGACAGATCGACCTGAACCAGTTCGTGGACCTGAACAGCACCCGCCCCGCCAAGCTCTTCGGCATGTACCCGCGCAAGGGCGCCCTGGCCGTGGGCTCCGACGCCGACATCGTGCTCTGGGACCCCACCCTGCAGAGCACCATTTCCGCCAGGACCCACCACCACCGCGTGGACCGCAGCATCTTCGAAGGCTTCGAGACCAAGGGCGGCCCGGTCTACGTCATCGCCAATGGGCGCGTGCAGTTCGACAACGGGGACCTGAAGGTCGAGCGCGGCGCGGGCCGCTATCTGGCACGGGGGGCGGGGGAGTATCTGTAGGGTCTACAGGAGGATCGGGTTTCATTCGATTGTTAGGCTCAGGCTGGAGAGGATTTTCATTAGGCTATCGACATGCATCTTCCTTGCAGATGGCAAACTCTCATTGGGAATCGTGATATGAAGACGAAACTTTGGACGACTCTATTGCTGCTATTCAGCCATGCAGTTTTTGTGAAAGTGTTGTTTGCGCAAGAAGCCGGTTCTATCCTCGGTTGGGGGCGATACATCGAAGTTGAGCCTGAAGCGACGACAGACATAATTGCTTCAGCTGGAGGTGAATACCACAGCTTGGCACTTTGTGCAGATGGCTCCACTTTGGGTTGGGGCTTCAATAATTATAACCAATGCACCGTCCCCCAGTCTGATGTGGATTACATTGATTTCGCAGTTGGCGGATATCACAGTCCGGCTTGAAGTCAGACGGGTCAATTGTGGCTTGGGGAGTTAATGACAGCGGTCAATGCAATGTTCCTGAGCCGAACACGGGCTTCAGCGCAGTGGCAGCGGACAAGAACCACAGTTTGGGCCTCAAGGCAAATGGTACGATAGCCGGGTGGGGATCCAATGGATACGGACAGTGCAACATTCCCGCACCCAACACGGGTTTTGTTGCGGTGGAAACAGGTTTTGGTCACAGTTTGGGTCTCAAGGCAGGTGGCTCAATTGTCGCATGGGGCTTGAATGATTATGGCCAGTGCGACATCCCTATGCTGAATTCGGACTTCATTGCAGTCGCGAGCGGAAGTTATCACGGCCTGGGATTGAAATCCGATGGCTCGATCGTTGCTTGGGGTGAAAACTCCAGGGGTCAATGCAATGTCCCTATGCCTAATGCCGATTTCATCGCGGTGGATGCAGGTGAGTGGCACAGTCTGGGGCTCAAGGCAGACGGGACAATCATCGCTTGGGGCAGGAACTTCGAAGGGCAATGCAATGTCCCCGAGCCAAACACGGGTTTCATCGCATTGGCAGCCGGATATCGAAGCAGTATTGGCTTCAAGGGTGATGGATCGAATATTAGATGGGGCAACAGTGGGTATCTCCCATCGCCGGACTCAGATTTTATTGCTCTGGTATCGGGTTCCAACCACAACATGGGCCTGACCATCGAAGGCGTCATCTCCGCATGGGGGAATAACTCCAATGGGCAATGTGAAGTCCCTTCCCCAATTCAGGTTTCACAGCGATTGCAGTAGGGTCCGGCCATAGCCTGGGTCTGAAGTCCGATGGATCGATTGCTGCTTGGGGGTACAACGCCCTTGGCCAATGTAATGTCACAATGCCCAACACGGATTACATCCTCACTCGCGGCGGGCACATCACACAGCCTGGGCCTCAAGGCGGATGGGTCAGTTATGGCTTGGGGATCCAATGATGCTGGTCAATGCAATGTCCCTTTACCCAATTCAGACTTCATTGCGATTGCTGCGAGTGGTTCGCACAGTCTAGGGCTGAAGGCTGACAGTTCGATTGTATCGTGGGTGACATAGGGCCTGTGCCTGGAGCCAAACACCGACTTCATTGCAGTGTCAACTGGCTTGAATCACAGCTTGGGACTGAAGGCAATCGGATCGATTGTGGCTTGGGGGTCAAATGAGTTTGGACAATGCGATCTGCCTGCTGTAAATGTGGGCTTTATCGCCTTGGCGGCGGGAAGTACCCATAGCTTGGGACTTAAAAATGATGGCTGGATTGTCGCTTGGGGTTCCAATGACTATGGGCAGTGCAACGTACCAGAGCCGAATACTGGTTTCATTGCATTGGCGGCAGGATCAAACCACAGCTTGGCTTTGAAGCAGCTCTCTACGGCGATTCGAGAACCCATTGTGATCCGATCTTTGCCGAAAGATTTACATATCAGCTCTACTTCGCCGAATCCTTTCAATCCATCAACCGTCATAGAATTTCAAACAGTCGTCGCGGGATACTTTTTTCTGCGGGTGTTTGATGTGTCCGGTCGTGTTGTAATTGAATCGCCTATTGGGCACCTGACAGGGGGCACACATCACGCTGGATGGAACGGCCTTAACGCCGAAGGGTTGGCAGTCTCTTCCGGTTGCTACTTCATGCAGGTACTACGTGCTGGAGGAGGATCTGAGGTTGTCAAGGGGTTGTTGGTCCGGTAAATGATTTGCCTTCGCTGTGAAGGTCTTCACTTGGTAGCCAACAACTACTGCGGATCTTTGTGCCATGAGAATTGAGTTCTGGATGATGAGACAGCCTGATTATGTCTACAGCCGGTGTTGCACTAGAGATCATGCCCAGGAGATCGATACCTTTTCGCAGAATGAGGAAAAGGTAGTGCCACGATTGCAATGCAGTTGCAAACAAGTATTGGACATCCGAAGTGGAGAGCGGCGTGAGCCAGTTCACTATCCCTTATCACAACTTCGAACCGGTGCGTGACACCGTTGCAATTGAAGAGGTGACTTTGCATGGTGATTCACCCAGGACCTGTTTGCATCAGCGCATCCTTCCGGGATTGGCAGTGAATGGGGTTTTCAAGTATTCCGGGGTGCCCAGTATTCGCTCCGCTTTTCTGGGGCGTTGTAGTCATGTCTCTTTCTCCCCACGTTTCCGTATCACACATTCGATTACGGCCGCACTGACTTCAATTGAGCGAGCACGTGGTTTCTGGAGGCTGCGACATCCCGGAGCAATGGATTGAACGCATGAGCGAGCGGGCGTTGCTGCTGGAGGCACATCATACAACTCACATTGAGGGCACTGAACTCACACTGGACGAAGCTGCTCGGTTATGGGCAGGCGAAGCCGTGGCAGGAGCGAATCGCGATGATGTGCGCGAGTTGCTCAACTACCGCGATGCCTTCAATCTTGTCGCTGCGTATCTCAGCAGCGGCGAACCAATCACCGAGGCCTTGATCCGCGAGATCCACAAACGGCTGGTCAAGGGAGTGCGCGGCGGATCTGCTCAGCCGGGGCAATACCGGAAGATCCAGAATTTTGTAGCCAACAGCCGTACTCGCGAAGTTATCTATACGCCCCCGACACCTGAACAGGTGCCGCTCTTGATGCGCGAGCTGGTCGATTGGCTGCGTGCAGACACTGACATCCATCCCGTTCTGATTGCTGGCATTGCTCAGTTCCAGTTGGTGCACATCCACCCCTTCGTCGATGGCAACGGCAGGTCATCACGCCTTCTTTCGACTTTGTGTCTGTATCGTTCGGGGTACGACTTCAAAAGGTTGTTCACCTTGAGTGAGTTCTACGACCGCGACCGCAGTGCATTCTACACAGCTTTACAAGGGGTGCGCGAGCACTCGATGGATTTGACGGGCTGGTTGGACTACTTCGTCCATGGACTGATGCAGCAGCTGGAAGAGGTCAAGAACCGCGGTGCATCGGTCATACGAGCCGATGTACAGGCACACGCTCAGGGTCCCGGTGCGCGCCAGGCGGCAGTTCTTGCGGCGATACACCAAGCCGGACGGGCATCTTTGGGTGAGCTCGAGCCGCTTTTCCCCTGTCAGTGAGCCGCCGCTCATTGCAGCGCGATCTGAAGCTTCTGCTTGACAAAGGGTTGATCCTTGAGCTGGCTTCTGCCGCATTGACTGACCCGAATCGGGCCTATGGTCCAACTCCAGGCCTGGGGACTTTGATTGGTCGGCCAGGCAAAGCAATGACAAGCTGTGACAGAAAGCTATGACAGACTATGACAGCCAACTCCGATACTAACAGTGACAAACGATGAAATCCGTGATGAGGCCCGGAATGGCACGACTTTGGAACTGAATTGACCAATCGCTCGACCCCCGGCTCGAGCATGCCCGATCCCCGAGTCCGTATCAGGTTGACGCATCGGAGGAGCACATGACATGACACACCACGACGAGATCCTGCGGGAAAACCTGGAGTACAGTCTGTTTTCCCCGGTCCGCGCAGGGCAGCCTGAACCCGATCTCGATGACCCGCTCGCAGGGGTGTATTTCTGGGACGCCAACGACAAGCGCTGGCTGGATTTCTCCTCCCAGCTGATGTACGCCAATCTGGGGCACAGTCATCCGCGCATGGTTCGCGCGATCCAGGAGCAGGCAGGCAAACTCTGCTTCGCCTATCCGGGCATCGCGACCGAGGTGCGCGGCAAATTGGCACACGCTCTGGCGGATGTCACACCGGCGGGGCTGAAGAAATCCTTCTTCACGCTGGGCGGGGCCGACGCCATCGAGAACGCGATCAAGATGGCGCGGCTGGTGACGGGGCGCAGCAAGATTCTGGGGCGCAACCGCGCGTACCACGGGGGCAGTTATGCCTCGGCGGCGGCGGGCGGCGATCCGCGTCGGCACCTGAACGGGCCGGAGATGCCGGGCTTCATCCACATTCCCGATCCGTACTCCTATCGCAGTCCCCTGTACCGGCACTGCAGCCCGGAAGAGGGAGACATGGTGCTGGCCGACCTGATCGAGGACACGATCCTGATCGAGAGTCCGGACACGGTGGCCGCGCTGCTGCTGGAAGGCTGGAGCGGCACCAGCGGCATCATCATGCCTCAGGGACCGGCCTTCTGGCAGCGCATGCGCGAGATCTGCGATCGCTACGGCATTCTGCTGATCGACGACGAGGTGATGAGCGGTTTCGGGCGCACCGGAAAGATGTTCGCGATCGAGCATCACGGTGTCACCCCGGACATGATGTGCCTGGCCAAGGGGCTCACGGGCGGTTATCTGCCCATGGGCGCGGTGATGGTCAGCGAGGCCGTGGGCAAGCACTTCGACGACCACTTCCTCAATTGCGGGCTCACCTACAACGCGCACCCCATGGCCTGTGCGGCCGCGCTGGAAGCCATTTCCATCTACCGGGACGAGCAGCTGGTGCAGAACGCGGCCCGTCTGGGCGAGCATGTGAGCCAGCGCTTCGCCGCCATGCAGGACGCTCATCCCAGTCTGGGCGAGTATCGCGGCACGGGGCTCTTCTGGTGCCTCGAGATCGTGAAGAACCGTGACACGCGCGCCGCGATGTCGCCCTGGAACCAGCCCATGAGCAAGCCCATGACGGAGGCGGCCGCCCTGCTGCGCAGCCGGGGGCTCTCGACCTTCGTGCGTTGGAACTACATCTTCGTGGTGCCGCCGCTGGTCATCAACCAGTCCGAGCTGGACGAGGGTCTGGGCATCATCGAGGAGTCGCTGGCCCTGTTGGACGGTCACTGCGACTGAACCATCTCCGGGCTTGCCGTGCAATGCCTGGATCACGCAGGAACAAACCAATCACCGGAGGTTGTCATGAGGAAGAACATTCTCAGTGCCCTCGCCGGATATGGGGTGATCTTCGCGCTGGTTTTTGGAATGATGAGCCTGGCCTGGCAGGTGGTGGGTGCGGAGGGCGCCTTCGAGCCCGAAAGCTGGCAGGTCAGTCCGCTCTGGATCTTCCTGTTGCTGGCTGCCGGATTCCTGGCCGCCCTCGCCGGCGGCTGGACCGCCGACCACCTGAGTCACAGTGCGCGCGGCGCGCAGATGCTGCTGGGCATCGTGATCATCCTGGGGCTGCTGGTCGCTCTGCCTGCAATGCTGGGAATGGGCCCCGACCCCGATGTGGTGCGCCCCGAGAACGTGCCCATGCTGGAGGCCATGAACAAGGGCCAGCAACCGGTCTGGGTGGCGCTGCTCAATCCGGTGCTGGGCGCCATGGGCGTGATCTTCGGCTCGCGCCTGCGCAACAGCCACGGCCTCTGATCCGGATACATGCCAGAGCTTCACGCATCAGTGCTGTGCCGGGAAGCTGAATGACCCATTGAGACTGCGTCATCCTGCCGCGCACCGTGAAGCGTTTCATTCGAACCCAATTCGCGACATTCCGGCCGGTTTTGCGCCGGCTCCGTCCCGGACGGGAGGCGGTCGCTGGCAAAGGCGCAACTGGCCGCGATCGAATGAGTCCATTGCCCGGCGCCAGGCGCGATATCCGGATTCCTGTAGAAAGGGGTTCCACATGCAGTCTCACGCTACCATGGGCCTGACCCTGTTGGCCAGTCTGGCTCTGGCCGGGTCGGGCCGGTCGATTTCCCTGACCGATTACCGCTTTCCCACCAGCACGACCCAGCAGGCCTATCTCAACGGCAGTTTCAATTCCAGCGGCAACTCGCAGGATTCGCTGCAGGTGGGCTACAATCTGGGTGGTTCGGGCACCTACTGGCTGGCCCTGCGCTCGCTGCCTTTCAGTTACGACATCACGGGCGAGGCCAGCTACAGCACCAGCAAGGGCACGGCCGATGGCGCGAAGGCCGAGGACGCCTGGAACGTGAACGTGAACACGACCATGGACAAGTACCTGCGCGACGAGGGGCGAACCTTCGTCTACGGCGGGGCCGCCATCGACTTTCGCAAGCTGGCCGGAGAGGATGCCGCCGACGACCCGCGCGTGGATCTGGAGGCCGGTGCGGGGCTCGGGCGCACGATCAATGCCACCGTGCTCAAGGTGGCCGTGCGCATGAACGAAGACTTCGTCAAGTACGGTGTCACAACCGGTTCGCTGCCCGACAGCGCCCTGCTCGAGCTGGCCGCGATCATCGACCGCGAGGACGAGTTCCGCAGCACCTACGGCGCCATCGAGTACCGCAAGTACTGGTACGAGGAAATGGAGCGCATCCTGATTTCCGCCGGTGTGCTGGGCGGCGAGAACCTGGGCGCGCTGGGTGTGCTGCGCATCCAGGAAGTGCTGGACGAGCCCACGGCGCAGCGCTGGCACGGCTGGGCCGCGCGTGTGGGCGTGGGTGCCCGCGTGTCCGATTACAACGGCGATTCCGGCGACCCGCGTCTGGTGGCCCGCCTGGACTACCACCGTCCCGTGGGCTTTGATCTGCAGCTGACCAATCGCACCTCGCTGGCGACGGTCTTCGCCTCGGACCCGGTGTACAGCCTGCAGAATGTGTTCCGCGTGGACTACGAGATCTCCAACCAGATCGACTGGTACAACGGCCTGACCCTGAACTACGACATCCTGACCGCCACGGATGCCGAGAACAGTTTCGCCGCCGCCTTCAACAGCTCCTTCATCTTCTACCTTGAGAACCGGCTCTCGATCACGCCCGAGCTGCAGTACCGCTTCATCGACGATGGCATGGGCGATGCCGAGTGGAACTGGGCCATCCTGGGTGGGCTGACCTACCGCCTGAAGTAGTTCGATCGTCTTCACGAACCCGCGCGCCGCGATGAGGCATTGTCCACATCGCGGCGCTCTCTTCGCGAGGCGTGCGAAAATCCTTCCTCCCGGCCCGCGTACGGACCTACCTTGCCGTCACGCACAGTACCTCATCCAGCCATCGTGACCCGAAGCGCCCACCTTGCGCGCGATGCCGTTGTCACACACGGACGGACCCGATCTTCCGGAGGACGGTCGATGATCACCGCGGAAACCCTCAAGCGCTTCGCCCCGCGCATTCGCCAGCCGGAACTTCACGCCCAGGCTCTGGAAGCCGCTCGCCAGGCCTGTTCGGTCGACCGCCCACGCCGCCTGTGTCACTTCATGGGCCAGATCTTCGTCGAGACCGCCGGCTTCACCGTGCTCGAGGAGAACCTCAACTACCGCAACCCGGAGCGCTTGGACGCCATCTTCCGGGCCGTGCGCAGCACGGAGGATGCCAGGGAACTGATTCGGCAGGGTCCACAGGCCATCGCCAACCGGGTCTACGCCCGGCGGCTGGGCAATGGCGACGAAGCCAGCGGCGACGGCTGGGCCTACCGCGGCAGTGGATACAAGCAGCTCACCGGCCGCGCCAACTTCCGCGAGATCGGTCGGCTGCTGGGGCTGGAGCTGGAGGAGAACCCGGAGTGGGCGCGCGAGCCGGAAATGGCCGCTCGCATCGCCTTTGCCTTCTGGGATGCCCGGGGCTGCTCGGCCCTCTCGGACCGTGGCGATCTGGAGGGCATCACCCGTCAGGTCAACGGCCCCGCCCGGCTGGGGCTGGCCGAGCGCCGGGTGGCCACCATCAGGGCGCTGGGCATCTGGAAGGGCTGAGCGCAACAGGCTCTCGATTCGATCCGCGCCCATCGAGCGATCCAGTCAACCGCTGGCGCTGGAAGGTCCTGCTCGCCATCGTCCAATTTTCTGGACATGCGGCTCGCTGATTTTTCAGGCATGCATTTTTTGCTTTTGCCGAACGCATTGCAGCGGTTAAATTGCCGCCCTTCTCACACAAATCAGGAAATGCCATGAAGCTGCTGCCCTTCGCCATCGCCCTGGCGACCGCCTCCGCCGTCCTGTCGGCGCATGCATCCCAACTGACCTTGAGCACCGCGGACGTCGAAGCCCTGGCCCCCGTCAGCATGGCAGGCATCGACACTCTTGTGGTGCACGGGGACTCCGGACACCGCCTGCTGGACCTGGCCGACCTGCTGCTGGCCCCCGGCACGGTGCATTTCAACGGACTGGATGTGATCAGTACCAGCGCCGCCTCCACCGTGCTGACGGTGCCCGTCGGCAGTGAACTGGTGCTGGAGAACGTGCACGCCGAGAACCTTTCGCTGTCCATCGTGGTCGAGGGCGGATTAAGATTTTAGATTTCCGGTGATTGCAAAGTCTAATAACATTACTAAACCGCTAAGAAGAGGAACCAATCTAATGTACAAGTCATCGTGGATTGCAGCTTGGTCAATTCTATTCACAATAAGTGCAAATTGTTCAGAGTATCGATTTGTACCTGCGACTATCCTTAGTATTCCAGGTGGGTTCCACCCTACCATTGTAGCAGACGTCGATGGTGATGGTGATGACGACATAATTTCACAGGCCGGGTCTGACCTAAAAGTTCTTGAGAATGATCTTGATTCTTGGATTCTGCATGGCCCAATCCAAGCAACGTTCTGGCAAAATGATTACTTCGATTTTGACGGGGATGGTGATTTAGATGCCATTCGTATTGATGTTCAAGAGGATAGCTTTGCACTTGTGATTAGTTTTAACTCGGGGTTTTCCTGGAGTGATGAGATTGTACACTCGTTGGGGTTGTCTGCATCCTATCCTTGGCCAAGCCTCGAAGTTGTTGACTACGATAGTGATGGTGACTTTGATGCATTTGTCGTACCCCATCCACAACAGTCACCAAGTAAGTGGATTGAGAACATTAGTCAATGGCAGCAAATGGACATCCATACCAGTTCTGGCTGGTTTGACGAAAACTCAGTTCCACTATCTGCAGATTATGACAGTGATGGCGACAACGATATCACTTACAATCTTAACGACAATATTTATGTTCAAATCAATAACCAAGAAGCCTACAATAGGCCCAATGAGATATTGATCCATGAAAGCGACTCTGAAATTCTCTCATATTCTTTCGCTGATTATAACACAGACAACTGGAACGACATGATTTATTGTTATCGACAATTTAGTGACAACCAACGATACTTCTGCATTAAGGAAAATCAAGAACCATTGGGTGGAAGCGGCTGGTCAACATCAGTGGAGTTTCCGATTCCCTCGGGATGGAATGTGGCTCCAGCGCCGATAGTTGTGGACTTAAACAGTGACGGTGTGATGGACCTGCTATGTGGTTCCTTCATGCTTTATGGGCCCGATTGGTTGAATACTCATGCAGCTCCAGGTACTTCAATAAGCCAAAATCTGGTGTTTGATCTTGATCGAGATGGCTACTTAGATATTATTCAGGAGTCCGGCATCGGTCTTGTAGGGGCGATAAATGCATATCCGTTTGTGTTTCTTGAGCATAGTTTTACTCAGGGAGCACTGAACGACTTCCAGTGGTTTATGCAAGAATCTGGTTATGTGTCCATCTATCCTGTGGCCGAGGGGCAGCAGCTTGATGAAGCAATCATTTCAGATGAGTTCTGTGAAACGAATCGAGAGTATTTAGAGAAGACTCTTGTACCTGTTATTGGGGGTGAAGACGAAGACATTGATTTCGGATTCCATCTCTATTTTGAAGACACAGATGGGAATCTTGATGATCTTGAGATTCCTTTGACGAGAGGCTATAACTATGGATGGCTCTGCAGAGATCCGTATCTAGACTTTCTTGAAGTGTTTACGGATACTTTACACCCTTCCTTTGTAAATTCAGTCTTTCAATTGCGTGATTTCTCTCAGGGAAACTATTCTCCTATCGAGTTGCTTTCGAATGTAAGCAACTATGAAATACTAGATGATGGCAACAACCTCTCGATCACCGAATCGATTGCTAGGGTCGGCAGCCTTGGCGACATTCCTTTGGATCTTAGAACAGTTCTCATGCTAGACAACAGTTTTTCTGTCGGTGTGAACCTCGACGCGATCAAGGAAGGGGCTCGGCAAGTGATTCGATCTAGGTTTCAGGAGCAAAGCATTGCTGTCTACTATTTCTCGGAGAGTGTTGTGGAGGTCATTGGATTTTCTGCTGATTCAAGTGCTTTGTTGAACGCTGTGGATCAGATTACTCTTGGCCCACCGTCCACGAATCTCTACGGGGCCGTTATAGCCGCTGGTAATGTTATGAGTAACTATGCGACAATTGATGGTATTCAGTTAAGTACACTTGTGCTACTTACAGATGGTGAGGATACTCAGGGAAGTTTTTCAGAACAGGAAGCAGTTAGTGCTGTTTCTGGTTACGATGTGGTTTGCATTGGGGTTGGCAGTGGTGTAGATAGTAGTTTTCTTGAATCCTTGAGTGAGGGCAATTACTTCATTGATGATTACATGCAGTTGCGTTCCGTGTTTCGAAACATTCAAAGATCTTTACGAAACATTGCTGGCAGTTTCTACTGGCTTTCCTATGTGAGTCCTAACCGAAATAATGAATCGGTCTCCTTGGATGTTAGCGCTACCACCTATTTGACTCGTAGTCCTTTGTCGGTGACATACAGCAGTATTGGGTTCACCAGTGTGACACCAGGGGTCTATGTTGACAGAACATTTAGTAATCCTCTTGGTGTCGATACTGTAAACATAGTGAGTGGTGATTTGCAAATTTTATTGAGTTGTGAGTCACTATTTGGCATTAATTATCCCAATTATACGTGGACATGTGAAGATCCTGATTTACTGCAGATAGGAAACTCATGGCAAGATGGCTTAGAGCATATTGGATATGCGCAGTTCAATGTTAACTCTGAACTTCAATTTAACACGGCAGTTACAGTCAACGATGTTGCAAATGGATTTCAGCGTCAGATAATTGTTGCCTTTGAAGGGATGCTTGCTGTTAATGACAAAGAGGAAAGGTTGGGCTTTCATTTGGGGAGTGCTTTCCCTAATCCATTCAACATGCGTACTCGGATTGAATTGACTGTTTCTCGCGCGGCGGTTATTAATGCTGATTTGTTCAATGTTTTAGGTCAAAAAGTACTTACTGTGATTGACCGTGAAAACTTCAACCCTGGAACACATCGATTAGCGCTAGATTTCAAGAATCTATCAAGTGGAGTCTATTTTCTTGTTGCAAGAGATGATTTAGATAATGCTACACAAAGGAAGTTACTGTTGATCAAATAGCATTGCAGCTTGCCTGATATCTTTGTAACCATCCCCGAAATCCGGGCCATTGGTTCTTAGAGTTCTCCTGCCTAATCCCTCAAGGCAGAGTGTCCAGTTCTCTGGACACCTCCTCAAAGGAATTCCGAAGCAGGCACTTTTTGCTTTCGCCGAACGGAGTGCAGCGGTTAACTTGCCACCCTCATCACACAAATCAGGAATTGCCATGAAGCTGCTGCCCTTCGCCATCGCCCTGGCGACCGCCTCCGCCGTCCTGTCGGCGCATGCATCCCAACTGACCTTGAGCACCGCGGACGTCGAAGCCCTGGCCCCCGTCAGCATGGCAGGCATCGACACTCTTGTGGTGCACGGGGACTCCGGACACCGCCTGCTGGACCTGGCCGACCTGCTGCTGGCCCCCGGCACGGTGCATTTCAACGGACTGGATGTGATCAGTACCAGCGCCGCCTCCACCGTGCTGACGGTGCCCGTCGGCAGTGAACTGATCCTTGAACATGTGCATGCCGAGAACCTGTCCCTGTCCATCATCGTGGCCGGCGGAACCCTGGAACTGCACCACACCGTGATGGCCGGGCCTGGAGATCCGCTGACGATCACCCATGAGCAGTCACAGGTGCTCATCGACAGCTCCGCCTTCTGCAATGCGCACCGGGGCATCCTGCTGCAGCAAGGGCAGCTGACCGTGACGCACAGCCTGTTTCTCAGCAACGAGACAGGCATCCTGGTCGAGGGGGGAGACCTGCTGGGGCTTGACGGTCTCAGTTTCCAGTCCAACTGGACCGGACTCGATTACCAGAGCGCACCCGCCACCACCGAGCTGCTGCACTGTGATTTCAGCGGCAGCCGCATCAAGTCCGTCGATGGCTACCCGGGCAGCCTGCTGACCCTGCACGAGTGTTACGTCGAGAATGTCCTGCGTCTGGAGGGCGACTTCCAGCAGCAAAGCCCCGTGCTTCTGCCCTGGCGCCCCCTGGAACGTCCCCTCAAGACCGTGATCCTCATCGAGTCGGGCGGTGATGAAGTGCCGTTGACCGGCACGACTCCCACGATGACCGAGAATGGTTTTCCCTGCACTCCCTCGAGTTACAGCCTGTTGCTTTCGGATGATCCCTACGATTTCAGCCAGGCTGAGCGGATCAGGCAGGAGGCCTTTGACTTTGTGATCCCCGCTCCCCTGGGGTCCCGGCGCTTCGTTCAGGTGGTGGCTCACCTAGGTGAATGGGTCGAGTAATGGAGTCTTTGCTCGAGAAGTTTCAGTGTCTGCGATGTTACGAGGCGGGAGATCCGGGAGGATTTCTGGCCGCGTACCTTTCCGACCTCGAGGAGGCTGGCGAAGGAGAACGGCCGATCCTCGAGTACTATTGGGCCCGACTCCAGTGGAAATCCGGTCAGGCTGAGCAGGCGATCGCCGTGTACAAGCGGCTTGCCACGGACGAAGCCCTCACGCTGGAGTACCGCTCATCCAGCCTGCTCAACATCGGCTTCTGGAGTCTGGTCACCAGGGATCCAGAACTGTCCCGCAACTGTCTGGAGGCCTGGCGTGCACTGGGTGTGGCCAGCCAGGGTGTGGATGAGATCTGGACGCTGGCGCTGGCGCCCAGTGCCAATGGCTCGCGCTGGTCCAGTGTGCACGCCGTGCTCCGGGATCCGGCGTGCTCGGGAATCGCTCTGGACATGTTCAGCGCGGTCTCCTTGCTGGCACACGATTTCGAAGCATTCCGGATCGTCAGCGAACGCTGGCGGTCCGCGGACACCCAGCGCTTCCTGCTGACCCAGCTCGCCTGCGAGTACTTCCTGGAGCAGGGTCAGGCGGCCGACGCCGGGCACGCCATCGCTACCCTGACCCAGCTTGCCTCCACCACCCGGGAGAAGCTGCTCACCAAGTACTTCAGGTTGCGCCTGGACAGCGACGCGCTGCCCGCCAATGCGGTCTATCTGCAGGCGCGCTCGTTGATGACTCAACTGGAAGACCTGGCCAGCATCCACCTTGCCGAACTGAAGGAACACTGCGCGCGTCTGATGTTCGAAAGCTCGCGCCCCCCCGCGATCCTTGTCTCACGCAGGCATGGGATGGTGGGCGACAGCGCGGGCATCGGGCGTGTGCGCGAAATGATCGATCTCTACGCGACCAGCGATCTCAACGTGATCATTCGAGGCGAATCGGGCACCGGCAAGGAACTGGTGGCTCTGGCTCTGCACCTGGCCAGCCATCGGCGCGACCGCAGTTTCGTACCGGTCAACTGTTACCACCTGGGGTCGCCACTGGCCGAAGCCCGCCTGTTCGGACACCGCCGTGGTGCCTTCACCGGGGCCAGTCAGGATGCGGCGGGATTCGTGCACGAAGCCCACGCGGGTACCCTTTTTCTGGATGAGGTGGGAGAACTGCCGCTGGATGCACAGGCCAATCTGTTCCGCTTCCTTGACAGCGGCCAGTTCCGGCGAGTCGGCTCCACGGTGCTGGAACAGGCCAACGTGCGCGTGATCGCCGCCACCAACCAGGACCTGAGCCAGGACCATCGTTTCCGTCACGAGCTGTATCACCGGCTGGGTACCGTCGTCATCGACCTGCCCCCTCTGGCCAGCCGCGGCAACGATGTACTCCAGCTGGCGCGCTGCCGGATTGCGGAGCTGAACCTGTTCCATGGCAGTCACAAACTGTTGGCCGCGGAAGCCGAGCAGCGCCTGCTGGCCCATGACTGGCCGGGCAATGTGCGCGAACTGCTGAATCTGGTGGACCGGGCCTGGCATGCGGCCACGCTGGAGATCGGCCCTGAGGATCTGAGTTTCGATCGCGGCATTCCCCTGAACATGCGCGCGGGAGGCGGCTGGGCCCCGGACCTGCAGCGCGATGTGCTTGACCTGGATGAAGAAGTGAACCGTTACACGGCCCGGGTGGTGCAGGAAATGCTGGAACGCTGCAACCGCGACACGCGCGAGACGGCCCGGCGTCTGAAGATCAGCGAGCGCACCGTGTATCGCTGGATGCGCCGCCAGCAACAGCAGGACTCGGATACTGCCGGATCCTCGCGCTGAAGCCAGCTTTCGTAACCCGGCCTCGCCCAATTGCATGAAAGAGAACAGGGCCTTTCCCGCGGGGAAAGGCCCTGATGCATTCTGCGGATATCCGCGCTCAGCGCGAATAGTACTCCACCACCAGCTGCTCGTGGAAGTCGCCGGGGAAGGGCACTTCGTGGCGCTCGGGGAAGTGGTCGAGCTTGCCCGTGAAGGAGTCGCTCTCGACGGTGACATAGGGCGGCGGGGTGATCTTGCTGCCGAAGAAGTGGTGCATGATCACGGGGATCTTGCGGCTGCGCGGACGCACGCTGACCGTGTCGCCGGGCTTCACTTCGTAGGACGGAATGTCCACCTTCTGTCCGTTGACCTCGATGTGGCCATGGGTCACGATCTGACGGCCGGACCAGACATTGGGTGCGAAGTTCATGCGCACGCAGATCATGTCCAGACGACTCTCGAGCATGCCCACGAAGACTTCACCGGTCACACCGGCACGGCTGCGACGCGCGCGATCGAAGGTGGCACGGAACTGCTTCTCCGAGATCATTCCGTAGAAAGCACGGAATTTCTGCTTCTCGTCGAGGTGCAGACCGTACTCGCTCTTCTTGAAGCGGCGGTTCTGACCGTGCTGGCCAGGGGCGTAGCCCTTGTGATCCAGCGGACTTTTCCGATAACCGTAGAGGTTTGTCCCGAAGCGGCGGCAAAGCCGCTTCTTGGGTCCACGGTAACGAGACATATTCTCCTCCTGAGAATTTCCGCCTTGCGGCGTGGTTCCGGAGCCCCAGGCCTGGCCGGGGAGCTACCCATTGATTGAATGACGAACCGCGCAAGATAGAGCATGGCTTGCCCTCTTGCAAGACGTCCTCTCAACCCGCCCGCCGGAGACCGCGCCAACGGCGCCCGCCGTTCGTCTCCCGAAACTCATCCGCAATTCTGGCCTGCTGGAATCCACGGCCAGGACTGGACTCCAAGTCATTGATATTTCGTGCGTTCGATCTGGCATCGGGCTTGCTTTTCCTTGGCTGTCGCCCCGGCAATGGGGCACGGTTGAAAGGAAACCCATGCCGACACCGCCCTGGTTGCACCCGCCCTAGTCCCGCCGTCTCTGTCTGGAACGGGGTGGCAGCACTTCGGTGCTGCCTTTTTCCGGCCCCTGTGTGGGCCAAGGTGATTCACAGGAAGGAATGAGCAATGAGATTGAGATCCGGTCAGGGCGCACTCTGGATGCTGCTGGCTCCCATGCTGGTCCAGGCGCAGGTTCGTCTGGGAGAAGTCTTCTATGACCCGCAGGGCAGCGACAGCGGTGCGGAGTGGGTCGAGATTCACAACATGGGCAGCGAGACCGTGAACCTGCAGGGCTGGTTGCTGGATGCGGGCGGGCCCAACCTGGTGCTGCCCGCCATCGAAGTGCCCGCGGGTGCCGTGCTGGCCGTGCATACCAACGCTCCGGCGGCCCAGTTGCCGGATGGACTGGAGCTGTGGTTCCAGAACGGCACCAACATGGGCAACACCCACGGCTTCGTGGGGCTCTGGGCCGCCGAAGAGCAGACCACGGAAAATCTGGTGGACTGGATGCAGTACGGCAGCACCGGACACAGCTGGGAAAGCCAGGCGGTGGAAGCGGGCATCTGGCCGGCCGAGAGTTTCACCATGGATGTGGAGGAGGGGCATTCGCTGCGCAGGATTTCCGCGGGCAATGGCCCCCAGGACTGGATCGACGAAGCGGACCCGGTGGCGGGCGAAACGTCCACCGCGGTGGGGGAGCTGATGGCCCCCGGCCTGCGCCTTGAGGGCGGGCTGCCCGTGTTGCAGTGGTCCTTTGACGGCAGCGGCACCCAGTTCGAGATCCGGACTCGCGACCAGTCGGGCAGCGAACGCCTGCTGGCGGAGCTGGCCATCGGCGAGGGGCAGGGCCGGTATGCCTTCACCGATCACGACTGGCACGGCCAATCCCGGGAGTACTGGATCGATGTGCGACGCATCGACGGGCGGCTGGACCGTCTCGGCGGGCCCTACCGCATCGCGGGTGATTCGGGAAGCCTTCCGCAAAGCACACGCCTGCTGGCGGCATGGCCCAATCCCTTCAATCCCGGCACCCTGCTCAACTTCGAGCTGGCCCGGGCGGGCAGCGTGAGCATGGATCTGCACGATCTGGCTGGCCGGCGAGTGCGGCATCTGGAGCTGGGGGAACTGTCAGCGGGTTCCCACACTCTGCCGCTCGAGCTGGACGGGCAGGCGGGCGGACTGTATTTCGCCGTGCTGCGTGGCCCAGGAGGAGGCGCTTCGGTACTGAAACTGATCCTGGCCCGCTGAGGCCCGGCCCCGCACGCCCGGGCCGGTGTGCGGGGCCTTTTGATCCACTGGCAATACTGCTAGAATGCGACCGGTCGGCGATCCGATCCTGCTGACCTGACGATGTGTTCCAGCCCAGAAAGGCCGGTGTGTTTCCTGCCCACCTTGTGCATGCGTCCCGGGGATCGGCAGTGCGACCCGGGGGACTGCTGTTCCTGATTCTGCTGGTTTGCGCCGTGTCCGCACACTGCCAGGATGCCGCGCTCTCTCCGCGCGTCGAGACTGGTTCCGTATTGCGCGTGATCGCCCAGGGCGGATTCAGCAATCAGCCCCTCACCGATCCCGGCCCCACCCTTCCCGGCAGCATTCCCGATCCCGGCTCACCCCGGCTCGGGCTGGTTCTCACCGGTGGCGGAGGGCGGGGGTTCGCCCAGATCGGTGCCCTGCGCGCGCTGGAAGATGCGGGGATTCCGCTCTACTGTGTGGTGGGAACTTCGATGGGGGCGCTGGTCGGCGGGTTGTACTGTTCCGGCTACTCTCCCGAGCAGATCCGTGACGAGCTGTCGCCCCTGACCTGGGACGAACTCTTCAACGATTCACCCAACCGCCTGGACATGTACACGGGTGCCAAGGAGATCGCTGACCGGCACTTGCTGCAGGTGCGATTCGACGGCTTCAGACCCCAGTGGATCCGTTCCTTCTCCACGGGTCAGAAAGTGCGCGAGATCCTTGGCAGGCTCTTCTACCGGGCACCCATGCAGTGTTTTGGTGACTTCGATCGTCTGGAACTGCCCTACCGCGCCATCGCCACCGACCTGATCACGGGGAAGATGGTGAGTTTCGCCGAAGGCGATCTGGCCGAGGCGATCCGCGCCTCGATGTCGGTTCCCCTGCTGTTCAGCCCGGTCGTGCTGGACACCCTGCTGCTGGTGGACGGTGGCATCAGCAACAATGTGCCGGTGAATGTGGCACGCGAGATGGGTGCCGACAGGGTTCTGGTGGTGGATTCCACCAGTCCCTTGCGTCTGCGCAGCGAGATCAACGAGGCCTGGGAAGTGGCCGACCAGGTCGTCAGCATCATGCAGGCCGACCCCAATCGGCGCGCGTTCGAGATGGCCGACCTGGTGGTTCGTCCCCGCATCGGCCACAGCACCCTGGAGAGCATCGAGGGCATCGACAGCCTGGTCGAAGCAGGCTACCGGGCCATGGCGGAACACCTGGACGAGTTGCGCGCATCCCTGGAAGGTGTGACACGCCCGCGGAGCCGGATTCCGGGCTGGCGGGGTCTGATCCTCGAAGGCGATGCCCGTGAGCTTTCCGGAGTGCTGCCCGAGTCCTCCGACAGTCTTGAGCGCAGTGCACTGGACAGCCTGCTGCGTGCCGCCTGCAGTGAGGAGCGTTTCCGCTGGTCACACTGGAAGCTGGAAGAGCTGCAGGGCGAAGACCGGGAAAGCGGGTGGGTCCTCAGGGTCGACGCGGAACTCTGGCCGCGGGTCGAGAGTGTGCATCTGCAGGTGCATCGCGGGCTCGAGGGCCTGACCCTTCCCGATCTCGGGCCAGTCAATGGCCCTCTCGGGCGCAAGACCCTGGACGCCCGGCTCGATTCCTTGCTGGAAGACCTGCGCTATGCGGGCTACACTCTGGCGCGCGTGGACAGTCTGCGGCTGGATGGCACACGGCTGGACATCTTCATCGATCCGGGGCACGTGGAGACGGTACGCGTCGAAGGCCTCTCCCGGGTTTCCAAACGCCGGGTGCTGGCCGAGTTCAGCCCGCGCGCAGGAGAAGTCTTCAGGCTGGATGTGGCCGAGTCGCGCATCCGGCGCCTGCACGCCAGTGGCCTCTTCGAGCAGGTGCAGATGGGACTGGAGCGCGAAGAGGACCGCAATGTGGTCGAGATCCGTGTGGTCGAGCGGGTCTGGCCCGTGTTGCGCGCCGGTCTGCACTACAGCAGCGCACGCGAGGGCCGCGCCTTCCTGGAACTGGACAACGAACGCCTGCTGGGCGGCTTTCTGCGGGGCACCCTGTACTACTCCTATGGCGCCGTGGGTGAAACCAGTCGGGTGACCTTCGAGAGCGATCGCCTGTTCAGCAGCCTCTGGACGGCGCGACTGGAACTGCGCAGCGTTCAGGAGCTGTATCACTGGCGCGACTCCAGTCTGGCCGATGGATTGGCGCGCGTGGAACAGGAGACCCACGGCGGAGCACTCAGTCTCGGTCGCCAGTGGCCCGGCCTGGGAACCGTGTACGTGGGGCTGAGCGCGCGGGATCTGTCCGAAGAGGGCGAGCGCGGATCCAGCGACCTGCGGGCCTTCGGCCTGGAACTGCAGAGCGTGGTGGATTCCCGCGATCAGCTGGGACTGCCGCGCCGGGGCGAGTATCACGTCGTGAGCCTGACCAATACTCTCAAATCCCTGGGGGCGGACGCCAGCTGGCTGCAGTTCCGCTCGCGCTTCGATTCCTGGCGCAGCCTGGGACGGACCACCGGGCACGCCACCCTGATCTACGAGTTCGCCGACAGCCCCCCGGCCCTGGATCGCTCACGCATCGGCGGTGGCGACATGCTGGCGACCTTGCGTCCGGGTGAGTGGCAGGGGGCCCAGTTGCTGGGGACCGGTCTGGAACTGCGCCGGCTGATCTCCGAGAACCGTCTTGGTGCGTGGCAGCTGGGCAGCAGTTGGCATCTGGTCATGGTCAACGACCGGGCCCAGTTCCAGCTCAAGCGCGAGGACCTGCGTCAGGAAGCGGCCATGTATCTGGCGCTGAACAGTGTGGCCGGCCCGCTGCTGGCCGGGGTCTCCCTGGCCCTGGACCGGCAACCCGGAGATTCCCGCTGGGTTCTCTGGACCGAACTGGGCTTCACGTTCGACTGAACTCCCACTCACGCCCCTCAGACTCAGAGCAACGCTTGACAGTCTGCCCGTGCAATTCTTGCTTGGCAGCGCTGACCCATTGACGTCCACAGGCAGGAACAGGCATGCTGACACCCACGCGCATCTGGCAGGTAGGAAATGTTCGCTTGGAGAACGCGGTGATGCTGGCACCCATGGAGGGTTACAGCGAGCTGCCCTTCCGGCGCATCTGCCGTCGTCTGGGAGCCAGCATGGTCTTTACCGAATTCACCAGCAGCGAAGGTCTGGTGCGGCTGGCGGGCAATACCGAACGCAAGATCCGCATCGCCGAGGACGAGCGCCCGGTGGGCATCCAGATCTACGGACGCGACCCCGGGCGCATGGCCAATGCCGCTCGCATCGCCGAAGCCAACAACCCGGAGCTGGTGGACATCAACTTCGGCTGCCCGGCCAAGAAGGTCACGGGCGGTGGCTGCGGGTCACAACTGATGCGCGAACCGGAAATCATCTACAGCATCGTGAGTGCCGTGCGCCGCGCGGTGAGTCTGCCGGTGACCTGCAAGCTGCGCCTGGGCTGGGACGACGGCTCGCGCAATGTGGTGGATGTGTGCCGCCGTCTGCAGGACCTGGGTGTGGCCGGTGTGGCCATCCACGGTCGCACGCGCTGCCAGAAGTATCTGGGGCAGGCGGACTGGGAAGCGATCGCCCGGGTGCGCGAAGCCCTCGAGATTCCTGTGATCGGCAATGGCGATGTGGCCAGTCCCGAAGACGCCCAGCGCATGTTCGAGCAGACCGGGGTGGCCGCCGTGATGATCGGCCGGGCCGCGATTCACAATCCCTGGATCTTCCGCGACTGCCGCGCCTGGCTGGATCATGGCCAGCATCTGCCAGTGCCCGACCTGCTGGATCGCCTGGATGTGCTGGAGAGCCATCTGGACGAGAGCGTGGAACACAAGGGCGAGGCGCGCGCCGTGCTGGAAATGCGCAAGATGTACGCCAGTTATCTGAAGAACTACCACAACATCCGTGTGCTGCGCGGCGAGCTGATGCAGCTTGCCGAGGTCCAGCCCATCCGCGACCGCCTTGCCTTGCTGCGCGAGGAACTGCTGGCCGACTGTCCGGGCGACGACCGTGCCACAGCCTGAGAACCGTCACATGATCGTGGTGTCCTGCGGGGACCCCGGAGGCATTGGCGGGGAAATCCTGCTGAAGGCGCTTGCCGCGGGTGCCAGCGATCTTCCCGTGCTGCTGGCTCTCCCCTTCGGCCTGGCCAGGGCATGGCTGGGCGTGTTGCAGGCACCCCGTGAGTGGCGGCCCCGGGTGTGGCACGCCGACGCCGAACCACCGGAAAAGGGCCTGTGGTGTCTGCCCGACGAACCGGGTTGGCCCGCAGTCCGCTTTCCTGCAGCGGCGGCAGTGGACGCACACAGTGGTCTGCTGGCCTGGCGCAGCCTCGAGCGGGCCGTGGATCTGGTGCTCGAGAATCCCGGGCAACGCGCGCTGGTGACCGCGCCGATCCACAAGCTGGCCATGCATGAGGCGGGATTCCGCTGGCCGGGACACACCGAATACCTGGAAGAGCGTGGGGGCAAGGGGCCCGGGCTGATGTGGATGCACGGTCCACGCCTGAGCGTGGGTCTGCTTTGCAACCACCTTCCGATCAAGGATGTGGCCGCTGCCGTGACCGCGTCCACCCTGGAACACAAGATCCGTCTGGCCTGCGCCTTTCTGCGCGACCACGGGATCGATGACGAGTTGCGCGTGCTGGGATTGGATCCACACGCTGGCGACGGCGGCGCCATCGGCACCGCCGACCGTGACCTGCTGGCACCCTGCATCGCCGGGCTGCGCGCCGGCGGGCTTCCGGCAAGTGGTCCCTGGCCGGCTGACGCGGCCCTGGCGCGCGGACACGGGCGCTTTCTGGCGATGTACCACGACCAGGGGCTGCCGGTTTTCAAGCTGGTGGAAGGAGGACAGGGGGTCAATCTGACCCTTGGCCTGCCCTTCGTGCGGGTGTCGCCCGATCACGGCACCGCCTTCGACATTGCTGGCAAGGGCCAAGCCGATCCGGCCAGCATGATCACGGCGCTGGCCACCGCCACCCGACTGCTGCGGGCACGAAATGCCCCCCGAAAGACCGAGGAACCAGCGTGAGTCCCTCATCCGCGCGCCGCGGCTCCCACGCCGATCCTTACTCCCTGATCGCCAGTTTCTACGACCGGCTGATGGATCACGTGGACTACCCCGGCTGGGCGGCCCTGCTGGAGCGTCTGTGTTACCGTCACGGCCAGCGTCCGCCCCTGAGTCACTTCGATGCCGCCTGCGGCACGGGACGGCTGCTGGCGGAAGTGGATGGCGTGGGCATGGAGTGGCTGGGCGGCATGGACCGTTCGCCCCAGATGCTCGAGAAGGCTCGCCAGCGCCTGGCCAACCTGCGTCCCAAGGTGGTGCTGAGCGTGGGCGATCTGGAACAGGACGGCCCCGCGCGCCCCGTGGAACTGCTGAGCTGCCTGTACGACAGTGTGAACTACCTGACCACTCCCGAGCGCCTGACCCGCGCCCTGCACAATCTGGGCTCGCGCCTGGCCCCCGGCGGGCTGCTGATCTTTGATGTCTGCACGCGCGCCAACAGCGTGCGCCACTTCAATGGTCGGGTCGAGAACGGGCGCAGCGGGGCGTTCAGCTGGACGCGCGAAACGGCCTTTGACGAGCGCACGGCCCTGCACACCAACCATTTCACCATTCGCGACGAGCAGCGGGGACGCCAGGTCAAGGAAGTCCACACCCAGCGGATCTACAGCCTGGACGAGGTGCGTGCCTGCTGTGCTCAGGCGGGTCTGCAGGTACTGGGCTGCCACGGCGAGTTTGGACTGGGCCCCGGCAGCGAAGCCAACGACCGGGTCCATTTCGTGACACGCATGGATCCGGATTCCAGCGCGACACGGACCGACGAAAGTACCCCGCGATGACCAGCGGATCCCCTCTGCTTGAAGCACGCGGATTGGCTTTCCGCTATCCCGGTGGATTCGGCGTGGGGCCGCTGGACCTGCAACTGCGCCCCGGCGAGCTGCTGCTGCTGGCGGGCCCCTCGGGCGCTGGCAAATCCACCCTGCTGGATCTGCTGGCGGGCAGCCTGAGTCCGGCTTCGGGGCGTTTGCTCTTCCGCCAGTCCGCCGTGTTGCGCACGCCTCTCTCGGCGCTGGCCGCCTATCGCCGGCGCATCGGCATCGTGGATCACCGGGGCAGCCTGCTGGCCGATCGCAGCCTGCGCGAGAATCTGGACTTCGCGCTGGCCGCCCGGGGTGTCACGGCGGGAGCCCGTCGCCGCGAGCGTCTGCAATTGCTGGGGCGACTGGGGCTGCTGGGTCTGCAGGACCAGAAACCGGCCACCCTGTCCACGGGCGAAGGGCGGCGCGCCCAGTTGGCACTGGCGCTCAGCGGCAACCCCGATGCGCTGTTGCTGGACGAACCGCTGGGCAACCTGCCGCGAGAGATTCGTCAGGATCTGTTCCAGCAGCTTCTCGAACTGAGACGTGCTGGCACGGCCATTCTGATGACCACCCATGACGACGAGCTGCTGGGCAGCGGAGAAGGGCGCGTGCTGCGCATGGATCACGGACGGCTGAGCGCGGCCCCCGGGAGTCGGCCATGAACCTGCTTGCCGAAGCCCTGCGCATCACGCGGCGCTCGCGCACCTCCTCCGGCCTGCTGATGCTGGGCATGGGCCTGGGCTGGCTGTTGCTGTTCCAGCTGCTGTTGCTGGTGGGCAGCAGTCACCAGCTGATGAGCGGAGCCTTCCGCCAGGTGCCCGCGGACATCTACCTGCACCCCGATGTGAGCGAAGCCGAACGCCTGGCTTTGCATTCGCTGGTGGACAGCCTGGATCAACTTGAATGGCGTGCGCTGGTATCCCCCGAGGAGGCGGCCGCCCAGTTCCGCGAGGCCTTCGGTCAGGACCCGCAGGCCCTGCTGGGGGAGAACCCGTTTCCGTGGTCGGTGGAATTGCGCCTGCCGCTGGGTGGCGAGCTGGAACGCATGGAAGCCCAGCTGGACTGGCTTGGCACACAACCCGCCGTGGAGGAGGTGCGCTACAGCCGGGGCCTGCTCGAGCGGGTGGGCGAAAGACTGCAGAGTCTGGCATTGTGGCTGGCGGCCAGTCTGGTGCTGCTGCTGGCGCTCAACGCGATTCTGCTGCGGCTGGCCTGGCGCTCGATGCTGCGCAACTGGAGCCGCGAGCTGCGCGTGATGGCCCTGCTGGGGGCCTCGCCGGCCCGGATCCGCGCTCCGCTGCAATTGACCGCCGTGATCCAGGGACTGCTGCCCGCCCTGCTGGCCTGGGTATTCTGCGTGTGCCAGATCGCGCTGGCCACCCGCTGGAACCTGCAGTTGACCTCGCCGGTGCCGCTGGTCTTTCTGCTGCCCCCGGCCGCCCTGTTGCTGCCGCTGCTGGAATGGCGCTCGCTGGAACAGCACGTGCGCCGTGCCTACGACCGGGACTGAACCTCGCCGCCTACCGCTGCCCGGCTTTCCGCTCGGCAATGCACTCCATCAGGATCTGTCGATAGGCTCGCGCCAGGGCTCCACGCTCGAAGCGTGTGTACACATCCGGATTGCCCGTATTGTAGTAGCCGGGCTCGCGGCAGTGATCCACGAGGCGTCGCAGGGCGGGCAGAATCTGCGCCGAATCATTGCCCACACACTCTTCGCCCAGCGTGTTGTCGCGCACCAATTGGCGCAGGATGCCGTCCGGCGCGGTCACCAGCATCGGCTTGCCCAGACGCAGGTATTCGAAGGTCTTGCCCGGATAGATCAGGGCCGTGTGCGGCAGGTGAAACAGGTTGTTGATCAGCACATCGCAACCCGAGAGCCGCTGCAGGGCCACCCGGTGAGTCACGAATCCATCCAGCTCGAAAAAGCGGCCGCAGTCGAAGCGAGCTTTGGCCTTCAGCAGGTCCTGGCTGATGGCCCCGATGAACCGGATCACCAGGCGGGAGTCCAGCTCGGGACGCTCGCGCAGCAGATCGTCAAAGGCCTGAAAGATCGAATCGAAGACCCAGGGCCCGCTCACGCCCCCGGTGGTGCCCGCATACGCGAAGACAAGCTTGTCGGGGCGCACGGGTTCCGGCTCGAAATCGAAGTCCGCCTCGTCGTAGCCGTTGGTGATCACCAGGCTGCGCTCGGGCGACTTCAGTTGGCTGGCGAACCAGTCGGCGTAGGCGGGAGTGGCCGAGACCACGCGGTCGGCGTGTGCGATGGTCCAGCGTTCAAGGATCTTCTGGGTGAACTGGTACCAGCGGGTCTTGGGGGTCATCAGTGGGTCCAGGGCCCACATGTCCCGGTAATCCAGCACGATGGGCAGCTCGGGAAAGCGCCGGCGCAGCAGTGGTGCCAGCAGACCCATGGACGAAGGTGGATTGGTGATCAGCACCAGCTGGCTGCCCGTTTCCCGGATCAGACGCGTCGCGTGATCCAGAAATGCGGGCAGGTAGCGGAAGCGGTTGTCGGGAAAGGGCACCACGCTGCGCAGGATCATTCCAGCCAGGCGCAGGTGCCGGGGGCGCGGGGTCAGGTCATGCACATCGGGCGTCACCGGATGGGCCGCGGCATGTTCGACTCGGATCCCGGTCAGCTCGTCCTGGATGCCCGGGTCGGCATAGCGCGACTCGAAGCCACCGGTCAGCACGGTCACCGGATGCCCCATGGCATGCAGGTACTTGGCCAGTTTCACCATGCGTACCACGGCTCCGCCACCCACGAACGGTGGAAAATCGTATACGATCAACAGCAGATGGGGCAAGGCCCCTTGACTCTTCTCGCTCATCCTGTCCCTGGGTTCATTGCACGTGCCTGGTCCGTTTTTCCCGCATGCGTCGTGCAATGTAGCCATTTCCCGCTTTGCATCATCCGCCATCCTTCCAGAGAATGTCGGACGCACGATGGTATGCGGGAGCATCCTGGAACCAGGCGGGTGGGCTCTGGACGCGCGTCGAGGCCGCAGGTCTGGATCGGACATGAGATTGTCCGGTCCCGTTCAAGTCCGGCGCATGCGGCACTTCCGGTCCATCGCTTCGGGTTCCTGTGACACAATCATGCCAGCGGCTGCTCAAGGACACTCGTAGGTCCGGTCGGGTGAGATCGAGCTCCTGCCGGTTTCGAACCACTCGATGGCGGAGGTCAGGGTAAAGATGTTGGCAAGTGCGTTGCGATTCCCCTGCGCAATCATCCTGTCAACTTCCGCCCGGTCAGAGCAGGCGATCTTCCCGGCATATCATCGAACAGGAACCAGCGCGATGTGGACCTCTCCATTCCGAATACGATGAAGTCACCATCGGACCTGGCCAGCCAGGCTCGAAGCTGTTCCCGAGCTGCTGGTTGACTTCCGAAAATCGCGCGGGCGAGTGTCACGATCTCGCTGACCTTCGCGTCTCCGAAGTCATACAGACGCCCTTCTATGCAGATCAGGTGCTCTTGTGAGTCCAGAACCACAAGGGGATACACCGCATGGCGGACACTCGAGAGATGACACGACGAGTCAGAATGGATGCATTGCACCACATCTCTGGAATCATGTCGCAGCCCTTCAAGGATCGAGAGAATTCCATCGGCATCCACATGTGCGGGGGGGAGCGTTCTGGCCTTGTGAAACAAGGGGGATTCGTGGATGAAGGGCAGACCCTGGATCCGGCGGCTGGACGCACGTGGATCTAGTGCGGTCCGGCCAGGCGTTCTTCGAGAATGGCCTTGAGCTGTTCCGCACATTCTCCGAGAGAAAAATTGGCAAGGATGGTCCGGCGTGCTTCCTTTCCGGCCAGTCTGACTCGATCCGGTTCCCGGACCAGCTCTTCCACCAGCGTCTGCAGCGAGTCCACTGAATCAATGAACCAGCCGTTGCGCCCGTGTTCGATCCACTCTTCAGGTGCACCGTTCCTGTATGCCAGTGTGGGTATCTCCAGCAGAGCCGCTTCGGCGTAACTGCGTCCGAAAGTTTCCTGGAAATTGGACAGGTTCAGCAGCAGATCCATGCCTTCGAACAGCGCTGGACCCGGGGGTTTGCGGCCGGCGAACTCGATCATGGGCAGCAGCCCGTCGCGCTCGGCCAGCGTGCGCCACAGTCTGTCCTGGGCCGGGTCCGAGGCGGCACCCACGAGCCGGAAACGGATCTCCTGTCTGCCGGCCAGACGACGGGCCAGTTCCAGCAGATCCTCCATGCCCTTTTCACGGTCCAGTCGCCCCACCATGCCCAGGCACAAGCCAGGTTTCGGGCTGGTCTCCACGCGCTGATGGAGTGCCGGATCGAATCCATTGGGGACGATGCGGATGCGATCGGGTGGCACACCGATCTCTCTGAACCAGTTCGCCGCGGTCTGGCTCACGGTGACCAGCCGATCGGGCCAGCGCCGCAACATGACGCGCAGAATCGGTCCATAGTCCATGCGATGGGCAATGTGTACCACCGGCAGCGAGCGTCCGAAGGCGAGACGGGCCACCAGAAGACCCGGCATGCTGTTGGTCAGCAGCAGATCGGGCGTTCCCGCCTTGCCGCGCAGGCGCATCAGGTGCATGAACGAGCGCAGCAGGGCGAACACACCGCTGCGTTTCGAGAAGTATGGAAACAATGGGATTCGCGTGACGCCCAGCTGCTGGAGCCTCTGCCGTGACCAGTCGTCCAGAACGTCCGTGCAGAAAAACCGGTAGCGGTCCGCTTTCAGGGCGCCGATCATGTCCAGGATATAGAGCTGTGCCCCGCCGAATACATCGAAGTGATCCAGAATGAGGATGCTGGCTTGTCCCGGGGGCATCAATTCTCCTGCCGAAAACCCGTGTGTTCCATCCCGCATGACGTGTGCCGCGCGCAGGCGCGGTCGTTCGGCGAGGAATGGACTTCGCGAATGCGATTCGGCTGTGGTTTGTGGATCTGGCCCGATTGCCGCGGGGCATGGACCATGCATGCAAGTGGGCACATGAGGCTGGTCAGCGCCTTGATCCGGGTGTCCAGGTACTTGATCGGATGCCCCCCAGCCACTTGAAGAAGCCGACCAGCACGGCCAGATTCATCGAGCAGAAATGCCAGGGTGCCATCAGCAGTCCCCCCTGGATCTTCAGGGCATCCAAGACCGCGCCCAGCAATGCGATGCCATAGAACAGCAACTGCAGCACAAGCAGAGCCAGGTAGCCGGGTCCCCTATCGGCAAGCAGGATGTTGCAGGCCAGGGACACAAGCATCAGGTGCGGTGTGAACCAGCGCGGCAGTTTGTGTGCGTAGAAGAAGAAGCTCTTCCAGCCCTGCAGCGGGTTCAGCAGCCAGCTGTGCCACCAGAAGACCTGATAGTTGCCTGCCCCGATGCGCACACGCCTGCGGAATTCCTCGCCCAGGCGCGTTCCCGTGATCTCCAGGGCTCGCGCACTGCTGTCCATGACCACGCGATGTCCCTGACGCAACACATTCATCGCGGTCAGCAGGTCGTCGTTGGAGAGGGCGTTGTCGGGCAGAGGCTGCCAGCAGGCCTTGCGAATGCTGTAGAGGCCGCCGTGTGCACCCATCACGGCTCCGAAGCGACTCTGCAGCATCTTGATGCGCACTTCGAAATCCCGGTAGGTGGTCTCGGTTCGAATGGCATCGCCACCGGGAGGCACACTGCGTTCTTCATACCCGCAGACCAGCCCGATGCGCGGGTCGCTGTACCAGCGGGCGAAGGCGCGAATCGCGCTGGGATCGAACAGCACGTTGGCGTCGGTCTGGATCACGATCTCGCCGGCCAGTTCCGGAACGGTGCGGTTGAGGATGCGTGTCTTGCCCAGGCGCTCGCCGTAGTTCACCAGTCGCACCCGGTCGCCACCCAGCTCGCGGACAAGGCTGTCGGTGGCGTCGTTGGACTGGTCGGACACGATCACCATGTCCAGTCGGTCGGGCGGATACCGCAGCTCCTTGAAGTTCTGCAGTTTCTGCCGGATCACGGCTTCTTCATTGTAGGCGGGAACAAGAATGGTGAAGTGAGGAGCCGGGTCCGGATCGCGGTCCGGTGGCGATTCCGAACCGACGGAGAGCGGACGTGTCACCAGCCAGGTCACCGGATAGGCAAACAGCAGGATTCCGGTGCTGAGCAGGAAGCCGGTTTCAGCGAGCACGTTCCGCAACTTTCTCAGAGTATTGGGTCGTCATCAGACCCAGCCAGATGGTCTGCAGAGCCAGCATGGTCCAGACCAGAAAGGGCTGCTCATAGCCGTTGAAGATCGAGTCGGTCATTCCGCAGATCAACATGGGCCATGGTGCCAGCATGAAGCCCAGGGTCAGGCTGGAGTCTTCGGTTGACAGGTTCTTCAGGCGCCGGTAGAGGCGGAAGTTCCTGATCAGGATGCCGGTGATAATGGCAAAAAACAGCAAAGCCAGTGGAATGCCCAGCTGGACCATCTTGTTCAGCAGCACATTGTGCGGGTGGCTCAGCAGCATGTCTTCGAAGGGCAGGCGGCGTTCCACGATGGTGCGGAACACGCCAACGCCGACTCCGGTCCAGGGATGGGCGCTGATGATGTCAATGGCAAAGACCCACATCACCAGCCGCATGATGGTGGAAGCCTCCACCAGCACATTGCCTTTCTGGAATCCTTCCACGCGCGTGACCAGTCCGCCGCCACCGAGCATGATCCCGGCCACCAGCGCCGAGCCTGCAGCCAGCAGAGGCAGGCGATATTGCATCAGGAAGGGCAAGCTGGTCAGAATCACTGCAGCGAAAGGAGCCCGGGAGCCCGTGTAGAAGATGGCCGCGAAGAGGATGGCCGCCACCACTCCGGCGACCTTGCCCAACCGGGTACCGCGAATCGCCCCCAGCGCCAGCGGCACGAACATGGCCAGGTTGTATGCCGCACCCGTGGGCATCTTTGCCACGAATCCGCGGGCGCGGATGCCGGGGTTCAGGAAGCCTTCGGCGACGACCCCGAGACCGGCCAGACCCATGACCAACAGCAACCAGATCACGAACATCCGGATCGCTTCGGTCCGGTGTTCCAGGCGGGTCAGGACCACGTAGAGCAGCAGGATTCCGAAGTCCCAGATCCACTGGCCGATGACCACCATTCGCCCCCCGTTGAGCGCCACCACCAGCACAAGGGCACTGCCGGCCATGAACAGCAACCAGCCATGCTCACGCAGCTGATTCTGCCGTTCCGTGGGCGTCAGCAGCAGTTCGATCATCAGCAGTGACATGAAGAACAGCCAGCTGTAGATCATGCCCGTGCTGCTGTGGTGGAACCAGACCAGAGGCAGGATCAGCCAGAGCAGGGTTGTGCTGCGCGTGAGAACCGGAATGGCCATCACGGCACAACAGAGGGCCAGAACCACCCCGAAGAGAGGCTGAGTCTGCATGAGGCCCACGATCAGGGCCACCAGGATGCCCAGGCCGAGGATCCAGGGCAAGTCGTTGTGCCGCTCATGCATGGGAGGTCACCGCATGCTGGCCCGAGGCTGAGTGCGAACCGGAGGGGGCACTGGCATGCCGCCGGGCGTAGACGGCTTCCATGCGGGCCGCGCAATCTGTCCATTCGAACCGCTCCTGCACGAACCGGCGTCCATTGTCGCCCAGCGTGCGGCGCAGAGCGGGGTTTGCGTGCAGATCCAGCAGGGCCTGTGCCAGGGCGCCAGAATCCGCCGGGTTGACCAGGATGCCCGTGCGCTCATGCTGCACCACATCAGGGATGCCACCCGCATCACTGGACACGACGGGAAGTCCGCAGGCGGAGGCTTCCAGTGCGCTGACACCGAAGCTCTCGTAAAGCGAAGGCATGGCGAACACATCCAGACTGCGCAGCAACTCGGGTACCCGGTCGTTGTTCAACGAGCCCGGGAAGTGGGTGCAATCATCGAGTCCCAGTTCCTTGACCAGACTCTGGATCGAGGACTTGAGACTGCCTTCGCCGGCCAGTACCAGCTCGATGTCGGGTATGCGCGAACGCAGGCTGGCCACCGCCCGCACCAGATGCTCCAGACCATAGATCGTTTCGAAGTGCTTCACACAGCCGACCCTGAAGCGGCCATCGGACTGGCGAGGTCCGGGAGCGAAGCGAGTGGTGTCCACACCGAACGGAATCACCTCGATGGGCTGGGTCATGGGCAGGTGGGCCCGGGCCGCGTAGGCCAGCAGCCGGTTGGTGGCCGTCAACTGCCAGGCGCTGCGCATGCCATGGCGGCGCAGGATCTCATTGAGGGGCATGCGCGGCAGAATCAGGTCAGAGCCCCAGATGCTGACCACCGTCCGCGGAAAGGCGCTCCAGCCCAGCACTGTCAGGTTGGGATCCATGAAATGCACATGCACGATGTCGGGTTTGAATTGACGGATCAACTGCCGGCAGCGCAGGACATGCCGCAAGCGCCCCACACTGCGGTCGAAGAGTGTGCTGTTTCCGTCGACGAAGTGCGTGGGGACGGGCAGCACTGGCGTGTCGGGAAAAGAGTGCAGGACCTGGATCTCGTGCCCCGCCTCGAGTGCCGCACCGGCCCACTTCACGAAGTGGGCATTGCTGGCCTTGAGGGTGAGATAGAGGATCTTCATCGGGGGTCCAGACTGTTCGAATCGAGTCGCGAAGGTAACTTAAATTCGCGCAGGTTCGCGCTTGACGGACTTCCGACCAGGTCTCGCGATGCGTGCTCCAGCCCGGACGACCCGGATTGCAGGCTCAGGCCTGCCGGGCATGGATCGGAGCCGGCAATTCTCTCGTCATCCCATGTCAATTCCAGGAACCCCATGCAGACCCGTGGTCCGGTGGAACTCGCTCGCCCATGTTGAAAAGCAGCCTGGCCATCTTCAGCAATCGGCTTCTGGTGCGGGTGATCAATCTGCTGCTCGCGGTGCTGGTGGCCCGTGTGCTGGGGCCCGAGCTGCAGGGTATCGTCAGTTTCATGGTGATGCAGGCCGGATTGCTGCTGTCGCTTGCCGTGCTGGGCATGGATTCCGGCCTGATCTATTTCGTGCGCCGCATGAACATGAGCGAGGCGGAATTCCTGCGGCGCGCCTGGCCACTGATGAGCCTTGGAATTCTGGTCGTTTCCGGGCTGGTGGCTGTCCTTTACCCCTGGCCCCTGCTCGGTTTTTCTCGTTACGCTCCCATTCTGGTCGTGGTGACCTGCTGCATTTTCGCTGTGGATACCTTCGGAAGCGTGCTGCGGCAGATTTTTTTGGTGCGTGACCAGGTCAAGCGCTTCAACCGCTTCGAGCTGACTCAGTCATTGCTGCTGCTGGGCCTGACCGCACTTGGCCTGGCCTTCTTTCCACAGGCGGTTCTGCCCGTGCTGCTGGCCATGCTGGTCAGTCGGCTTGCCACCTTGCTCTGGATGGGTGCGCGCAACCACGTACCCGTGGGGCGCTGGACCCTGCGTGGCAGCAGCCCCATTCTGGCCTACTCCCTGCAGCCCTGGCTGGGCAATCTGTTCAGCCTGCTGAATCTGCGGCTGGACACGATCTTCGTGTCGTGGTTCATCGGACTGGGCATGGGTGTCACGCCCGCGGATCTCGGCTTCTATACCATCTGCGTGCTGGCCATCGGGCGGGCCCAGGACGTGCAGGTGGCCATCCAGACGGCGTTCTTCCCCACGGTGGCCGGTCTGCCGATCGAGGAAGGGGCCAGTCTGGCGGCCCGTGTCTACCGTCTGACATTCCCCCTGTACGCCCTGCTGGCGCTGGTGGTCTGTCTTGGCGGCTATCCGGCGCTGTGGGCCTTCGGACCCGAATACCTTGCCGCCTGGCCCACGCTCTGTGTGCTGTCCGCCGGGTTGTTGCTGGTGCGGGCCAACAGCGGGGTGCTGGCACTCTGGTTCAGTTCCACGGGCCGTCCCGCCATTCCTTCGCTGCTGAATCTGCTGGGTGTGGCGCTCAACATCGCGTTCAACCTGGTCTGGATTCCCCGCTTCGGCATCATGGGGGCTGCCATGGCTACCGCGGTGTCGGCTCTGGGAGTCAAGCTGGGGCTGGTGTCATTCTACCTGTACCACAGCAAGCGCAGCTGGACCAGCGATCTGATGCTGCGACCCGCGGAACTCCGCGAGAGTCTGGACCTGGTCAGGAGCATCGCGGGCAGACGCTTCCGCCGCGGCGGACCGCCGAAGGACAACGGGGGCAATCGATGAAGGAGAGGACCATGAGAGGGTGGCTGTGCTGGCCCCTGTTGTGCCTGCTGAGCCTGGCCTGTGCGCGAGAGAATCCGCCCGTGGAGCATGCCGTGGACGAGCGCCCCGCACCCGTGCTGGCCCGGGTGGGCGATTCGGTCTTCCGCCGTGACCGGCTGGAAGCACTGCTGCAGGAAACCGGTCGTACCCTGAGCCGCGAGGAAATCAGTTCCCTGCTGATGGACTGGGTCGAATCGCAGATCTTCGCCCAGGAATCCCTCAATCGACACCTGGGGCGCACGGCCACCGAGCGGGAAGAACTGAAACGCACCCGGCTGAAATTGCTCAAGGGCTTTCTCCAGGAATCCGTGCTGGCCGAATCGCTGCTTGTTGAAGACTGGGAAATGCGCAACTGGATGCGCGACCATTCCGAAGAACTGGTTCTGGCCGAAGGTCGGGTGCGCGTCCTCTGGTACCAGGCCACGGACTCGAGCCTGGCCGAGGGTCTGCGCAGTGCCGTGCTGATGGACACGCTGAAGCAGGAAGCCCTCGGCGCCGAGGGTGTGGATCATGGACGCAGCGGCTGGATTTCGCTGGAACGCTTCCAGCGGGAAACCTCCGGGATCCTTGAGCAGTTGGAACCCCGGGAACTGACGCCTCTGCTGAAGCGCGACGAGCGCTGGGTCTTTTACCAGTTGCTCAGTCATCAGCCGGCCGGCCAATCCCTGAGCCTGCCCGATGATGAAGAGGAAATCCGCGCGCGCGTGCTCGAGGATCTTCGTCTGGACCGTCTGGCCGCCTTCGAACGCCGCCTGGTTCAAGGGGCGGACTGGAGCATGAGTCTGGACTCCCTGCTGCTGCCCCGGGAGAGCGGACAAGAATTCCAGCCCTGAGCGACGGCAGTTTTCTACCTTGCCGGCCGCTTCGCGCCCGTATTCCCGGAAGATTCCGGCAACAACGCATCATGAAGCCCCCACAAGCAACCCACGCGCTCCGGCGCCGTTGATGGAAAGATCCCGATGAAGTTCCTCTCCACCCTGCTGGCCACGCTCCTCTTCAGTCTGCTGGCCCACAGCCAGGAAACCCTGGACCGCATCCTGGTCGTCGTGGATCAGGAAGTGATCCTGGAAAGCCAGGTCCAGCAGGAGCTGCAGCGCTATCTGGTGGACAATCGGCTCGATCCTCAGACCATGGGCGTCGAGCAGCTCGAGCAATTGAAGCTGGATCTGGTACAGTCGATGATCGACAGCCGCGTGATGCTGACCATTGCCAAGGCCGACACCAACATCGTGGTGGATGCCCACAGCGTGGACAAGCAGACCGAGCAGCGCGTGGATGACATCATCCGTCAAGTGGGTACCATCAAGCGTCTGGAAGAAGCGATGGGCCAGCCGATGAAGGCCATTCGCAATGTGGTGCGCAAGGACATCGAAGAGCGTCAGTACATCGAAGCTCTCCAGGCCCGGCGTCTGGCCAAGGTTGAAGTCTCACGCCAGCAGGTGGAGGCTTTTTACGCCGCACACCGCGACTCGCTGCCCGAGGTTGGGGAGAGCGTGCGCCTGTCGCACATCTTTCTGGAGTACAAGGTCTCGGCCGAGAGCGATCGTCTGGCCAAGGCCCGCGCGGACAGCGTATACGCGCTGATCAAGGATGGGGCCGACTTCGCCGAAATGGCCAGGCTCTTCAGCGACGACTCGAGCGCCCCAGATGGCGGGCGCATTGGCCGCACAAAGCGCGGCACGCTGGTGCGCCCCTACGAAGAAGCGGCCTACCGACTGGAGGAGGGCGAGGTGAGCCAGCCCGTGCGCAGCGAGTTCGGCTGGCACGTGATCCGCCTGGACGCCCGCGCAGGTGACTATATCACCACCAGTCACATTCTCTACCGCCTGCAGCCCACCGAACGGGACCGGGAGATCGTGCGGGCACTGGCCGACAGCCTGCATGCGGCGCTCGTCGACGGCGCGGATTTCGCGACCGTCGCCCGCGAGTACACCGACCACATCCAGACTCGCGAATCCGGTGGTGATCTGGGCTGGCTGCCCGTGGACCAGCTGCTGCCGCTGGTTCGCTCGCGCCTGCGGGACCTGCCCATCGGTGGCCTTTCGGACCCACTGGATGGCACCATTGAAGAGAAGGACGGCCTGCAGATCTACAAGGTCACCGACCGCCGACCCGCCCGACGCCCCAGTCTGGAGGAGGACTGGGAACAGATCAGCCGCCTGGCGCTGGCTTTCCGCAAGCAGGATGTCATGAGCAGCTGGCTGGAAGAGAAGCGCCGCGATGTGTACATCCGGATCATGGACTGAATCGTTCCGGACTGGCCAACACCAACACCAGGAATCCAAGAATGAAACGTCTGTTGAAACCGGTCGTGCGCAAGGCGTTCGGGCTCAAGGCCGGCCTGGTCTTCAGGGAGATCATCCGTCAGGAGACGGGCCTGGCCAGGCAGATCGGCCTGGCGCTTCAGGATGTGGTGACTGACAACTTTTCCCAGGAAGAACGGACCGTCATCGAACGAATCGAACAACGGCGCTCCGCGCTTGGCCGAATGGACGATGAGATCGCCTTCGTCGACTTCGGTGCCGGTCAGTCCACGGAGCATCGCACCCAGATGGAAATGCAGAATGGGGTGGTCTCCAAGCGCCGGATCTCCAGCATTGCAGCAGTCAGCAAACCTCCGTTCTGGGCTTCCATTCTGTTCAAGCTGGTCCGCAGGCTTGAGCCGCAAACCATCGTCGAACTGGGAACCTGCGTGGGCATTTCAGCCGCCTATCAGGCAAGTGCCCAGAAGCTGAATCAGCGAGGAAAACTGTTCTCCCTGGAAGGCGCGGAGTCTCTTGCCACCATTTCGAGAGAGACTCTGGGCGGCCTTGGGATTTCCAATTCCGAGGTGGTCCTGGGACCTTTTCACCAGACCTTGATGCCGGTTCTGGAAGAGCATGCACCCATCGATTTTTTCTTCAATGACGGGCATCATGATCACGATGCGGTTCTGGAGTATTTCGAGAAATCCCTGCCGTTCCTTGCCAGTGACGCCGTGATGGTTTTTGATGACATATCATGGTCGGATGGGATGCGGCAGGCCTGGAAGGAAATCGTCGCGGATCCGCGTATTCGGTTTTCACTGGACTTGCGCTCGATCGGGGTGGTTGTGATCTCGGCTGAACGTGGCACGAAAACCCACTATCGGGCGGCCTTGGTCTAAGCTCCGCAGTCGGGAGACCACGACGCGTCAAGCGCAGCACGTGATCCACACCGCTGCTGGACCGCGAAACCAACAAGGGCCGACAATCCGGGGCCCAATTCATCGGGAGTTCCATGACGCTGAAACGCGAGATGGTCAGTTCGGGCCACTGGCTCTTCCGCTACCGCGGCAGTTTCCCCGTGCTTTTCGTGGTGTTGCTGCTGGTGGCGGTCTTCACCGGCAGCCGCGAAGTCTCGCATCCGGCGGGAATCACAGCCTGGGAAGCCTTCTGTCTGCTGATCGCGATCAGCGGGCTGGTGGTGCGCGGGGTCACCCTGGGGTTCGTGTCACCGGGGACTTCGGGGCGGAATACCACGGCCCAGCGCGCCGATGAGCTGAACACCACCGGCATCTATTCCATGGTGCGCCATCCGCTCTATCTGGCCAACTGGCTCTGCTGGCTGGGTGTGCTGCTGGTGCCCGGCATCTGGTGGCTGCCCCTGACCGTGACCCTGGGATTCTGGCTCTATTACGAGCGGATCATGATGGCCGAGGAAGATTTTCTGCAGGGCAAGTTCGGCGAGCCTTATCTGGAATGGGCCGGCAGAACCCCTCCGTTTCTACCCCGATTCTCGTCCTGGAAGCCCAGTTCCCGTCGTTTCTCGCTGAAATTCGTGCTCAAGCGTGAATATGCCTCCTGGCTGGGGGTGATCACGTCCTTCGTGCTGCTGGAACTTGTTCTGCATTGGGCGAGTGAGGAAGGTGGGATGCCGGGCCGATTCTGGTTGATTCTGGAGGGCGTGGCGCTGGTCTTCTACCTGATCATGCGTATCCTGCGTACCCGAACACGGCTTCTGCACCAGAGCGATCGATAATCATGGAGACTCCAGCATGGCGAGCCCTACCCGTTCAGCCAGGTTGTGCCTGTGGCTCACGGGGTGGCTCTGTCTGGCGCTCGCGGCGCAGGCCGCCCCGCTGACCATCGCGCGCCTCAAGTATGATGGCGGTGGCGACTGGTATTGCGATCCCACCAGCCTGCCCAATCTGCTGGCCTTCACGCGGCAGAACACCACTCTGGATGTGGCCCCCCGCGAAGAAGTGGTGGAGGCCGACGATCCCCGTCTCTTCGCCTTCCCCTACCTCTACATGAGCGGACATGGCCGCATCCAGTTCACGCCACTGCAGGCCGAACGCCTGCGGGAGTGGCTGATCGGCGGCGGCTTCCTGCACGTGGACGACAACTACGGCCTGGACGAGCACTTCCGCCGCGAGATCCGCAAGGTGTTTCCCGAGTACGAGCTGGTAGAGGTGCCTTTCTCCCATCCCATCTACCACAGCCAGTTCGACTATGGGCGCGGATTGCCCAAGATCCACGAACACGACGGCAAGCCGCCTCGCGGTTTCGGCATCTTTCACGAAGGACGGCTGGTGGTGTTCTACAGTTGGGAATGCGATCTGGGCGACGGCTGGGAAGATCCCGACGTACACAATGACCCGGCCGATCTGCGTCGCCAGGCCCTTGAGATGGGGTGCAACATCCTGGTCTGGAGCATGGGCCAATGAGCAGTACGGGACACAGCCGGGTACTGGCACGACTGGCGCGTTTCCGGCGTGAGCTGAAATGGGCGCAGGTGCAGCGGGCCTGGGGGTTCTGGCTGGGGCTGCTGCCCCTGCATGTCCTTGTGCTGGCGATCCTGGAACACACGGGTGACCATTCCCTTGACACACGCCAGAACCTGCTGCACTTCCTCGAGCTGGGCTTCTGGCTCTGGGCGGCGGGTCTGCTGGTTCCCGCTCTCTGGATCTTTGGAGTACGGCGCGGTACACCTTCTGACGAAGAGCTGGCCGGACAGCTGGGCTGGGGTTCCGCTGAGATCCGGGATCGCCTGCTGAATGCGCTCCAGTTGCAGAATGGTTCGCGCGAGAACCGGGAAGGTTACGATCCCGAGCTGATGCTGGCCAGTCTGGACCAGCTGCTGCCCGCCCTCGATCGCCACGAGGACCGTCGCAGTCTGCCTCTGGCCAGCCGGACCAGGGCCTTGAAATCCGGTGCCGGAATGGCCCTGGTGCTGGTGCTGATCGCCCTGGCCGGGGGACACGACAGCCTGACCGCCCTGCAGCGGATTCTGCACCCCGAGCGCGACTTCCGTCCACCCGCAGCGTTCAGCCTGCTGCTGAGCAGCGACCGTGATACGCTCATCCTGGGCGAACGCCTGAGCATCGAGGTGGAACCCCGGGGCACCGAACTGCCGGCTCAGGTGGAACTGTTCAGCCAGGTGGGCCATGAAGAACCGGTTCGCCGAGTCCTGCCACTCAAGCGCGGAGTCGCCCGGGCCGAGGACCTTGGCCCCGCGGTCAGCACCCGATTCTGGGCCGCTGCCGGCGAGATCCACTCCGATACTCTGGATGTTCTGGTCCGGATTCCGCCCGTTCTCAGGGAGCTGCGTGTCGCCTTTCAACCACCCGCCTACACGGGTCTGCCGCGCCAGGAGCTGCCCGAGGGGCTGGGAGACGTGCATTGCCCCGTAGGGAGCCGGGTGGAGTTGAGCGGGCGACTGAGCGAACCCGTGTCTCTGGCCACGCTGTCGCTGGAGGCGGGCAGGGGCCCCGAGCAGAAATCCTTGCTGGACAATTTTGGGGACGCGGGCGATTCGCTGGCCTTCAGAACGCAATTCGTTGCCCGCGGCGCTGGTCGATGGGAGCTGGCATTCCTGGATCACGAAGGTCTGCCGACCCGCGGTGATCTGGCCCACGAACTGAGCGTGATTCCCGATCAGCCCCCTGTCCTGCGCGTGCTGGTGCCCACCGAGAGCGAGGGGCGGCTGGAGCGTGACCTGAGCCAGAAGCTGGTGGCTGTGGCCGAGGACGACTACGGCATCGGCAGGTTGCGGCTTGTCTACACGATCCGCTCGGGCCTGCTGAGCCACGGGGAAGAACTTCCCGACCCGTCGCAGCTCACGGCACCACCCGAGGGCTGGCACGAGAAGGATCTGCCGCTCAACCGCAGCGAGCGCGTGAGGGCCACACTTGATGACAACTGGGACCTGTCCCCGGCCGGCCTGCTGCCCGATGATCGTGTGCACTTCTATCTGGAAGTCTTTGACAACGACGGCTGGAACGGAGCCAAGTCCGTACGCAGCGTGCTGTATACACTCAAGGTGCCCGGCATGGAGGAATTGTACGCGGAAGTGGAGGAGGACCAGGGCGATCTGGCCAGCGAGGCTGCCGAGATCCTCGAAGAGACCCGCGAGAACAGCCGCCACCTGCAGGAGTTGAGTCAGGAAATGCGCAAGCAGCCCGAGCCCAGCTGGGAGCAGCAGCAGAAGCTGAAGCAGCTCACCGAACGGCAGGAAGAGCTGATGCAGCAGGCCTCCGAGACTTCCGAGAAGCTGGAGCAGCTGCAGCAGAAGCTTGAGATGAACAACATGGTCTCCGAGGAGCTGAAGCAGAAGTTCATGCGGCTCAGCGAACTGCTCAAGGAGGCCATCGATCCCGAACTGATGGAGAAGCTGAAACAGGCATCCCAGCAGGTCCAGGCCGAGGAAACACCCCAGGCACCGCGCGAGAAGAACCTTCAGGAAATGAAGGACCTGCTCAAGGAGATGGAACGCCAGATGGAGCAGTTTCTCTCGGTGCTGGAAGACATGCGCATGCAGCAGAAGCTGGAGGAGTTCGGCCGTCGCCTGATGGAAATGGCCGATCGCCAGGACCAGCTTGGCCAGGACATGGACCAGCGCAGCGGTCAGGAGCTGGCCCCGGAAGAGCAGGCCCTGCGCAAGGACTTCCAGGAGCTGCAAAAGGAGATCGGCCAGTTCCAGCAGGACTTCTCCGACAAGTCGACCATGCCGCGGGAGCAATTGCAGAGCTATCAGGAGCAGGTTCAGCAGGCACAGCCCGAATCGGCCATGCAGGAACTGAGCGAGCAACTGCAGGCGGGGGATACGGGCGAGCAGAGCCAACAGGACAGCGACAAGCTGGAGCTGGATCTGGAGAGTCTGGCCGCCCAGATGCAGGATGCCGCGAAACAGGCCAGCAACAACTCGAAGAACGAGATGGCCCGCGAGATCGACCGTGTCTGTCAGGAACTGCTGGTGCTTTCCCATCTGCAGGAAAAGGTCAACGCGGGCAACACCGATCTGGATGCCCGCTCGGCGCGACTGCCCGTGCTGGCGGAGCAGGCACTGGAGAATCGGTTGGGCGTGGCCGCCTGCGCGGATGCCGTGGGTGCGATGAGCATGAAGAGCTTTCTGATTCCCAAGCGCGCCCTGGCCTTGCTGGGTGCCGGGCTGTCCAGTCTGGACCGGATGCTGGTGTCCTACGAGGAACGCAATCTGGGCGAGCTGAGACGCAACGGACCCCATGTCCTGGGAAATGTGAACCAGACCATTCTGGCCCTCAAGGAAGCCAAGAGCCAGATGCAGCAGGCCAGCAGCTCCAGCGGATTCGAGGAAATGATGGAGCAACTGGCTCAGGCCAGCGCTCGCCAACAGGGTCTGAATGGCCAGTGCAGCAAATTGATGAGCAACACGCCGGGCAATTCCCAGAAGCCCATGTCCGTGTCCTTCGGAGACGCCGCCGCTCAGCAGGGTGAGTTGCGTCAGCAGATGGAATCTCTGGCGGCCAAGCTGGGTCAGGAAGGACGCAGCAAGGGCTCGGGCAAGACGCCCGGTCAGGGTGAGGCGGGAGAAGAAGGCGAGCCGCAACCCGGGTCTGGCAAACGTCCCGGCGATCAGCCGGGCGAGCAGCAGGTGCTGGGCGACATGGGCCAGGTGGCCAGCGACATGAAGGAAGTCGAAAAGGATCTGGCGAATCAGCAGTACACAGAGCGCACACGCATGTTGCAGGAACGCATTCTGACTCGCCTGCTGGAAGCCCAGCAGTCCGTGCGTCGTCAGGACTTCTCGCAGAAACGTCAGAGTCGCAGTGCCGATCCATTGAAGGCGGCCGCCCCACCCGAATTGTCGGGTGTCCAGAACACGGAGAGTCTGGAACAGGACCTGCTGCGCGCCCTGCGCGAGGGATACACGCCCGAATATGAGAAGTTGATCCGGGATTATTTCCGGGCGCTGGAGAGTGACGGAACCCGAGCGGAAGACAGGGTCGACGAGGCAGAATGAATACCACGGATGGCGCAGCCGCAGCGATGGTCTCGCTGGGCAGTCAGGGCTACAACTATCCCCAGTGGAAATCCGGTTTCTATCCTGCCCGGCTCAGCACCGGGCAGTATCTCTCGTACTACAGCCGGATCTTTTCCTATCTGGAAATGGACAGCACCTTCTACGTCAGTCCCCGGCCTGAGACCGTGCGCGCCTGGGACCGCCAGACACCCGCCAGCTTCCGCTGCTCCCTGCGACTGCCCTCCGAGATCAGCCATCGGCTGGGGTTCACCGACTGCACGGGCGAACTGCTTCAGTTTCTGGAGGCGGCAACCCTGCTGGAAGACAAGCTTGCGCCCATCATCATCGAGACCCCCGCGGAAATGGACTCGACCCACAGTGCCCGCCTGGTGGCCTTCCTCGATGGCCTGCCCCGGGATTTCCGCTTCGCGCTGGACTTCCGCCACCCCACCTGGTTCTGCTCGCGGACCTATGACATGCTGCGCAACTTCGGCATCGCGCTCTGCCTGGTGGACCATCCATTGCTCGATCGGGAACTGCAGTTGACGGCACCATTCAGTGTGATTCGCCTCTGCGGCGATGAGAACTCCAGGCCGGTCAGCCAGATCGGGCTGGATCGCGACAGCGACTTCCTGTACTACCGCAACCAGATTCGTGCTCTCGAGCGCCAGGGTGAGGTCTTCCTCAGTTGCTCCAACCACTGGAACGGTTTCGCCCCGACCAGCCTGGCCCAGCTGGCTCGACGCCTTGAGATGACACTGCCCCCCTTCGGCGAAGCCCAGCAGGACCTGTTCCCGTTGATGGCACTGGAAAGCCTGCCCCCAAGGCCCTGAACCGAGCCGATTCCCCCAGCACGGAGAGCCATTCCCGACGGGCTGTTGCCGGCACATCTCCGGGTCATTGGGCTGGTGGGGAGTCGAATCCTGTCGATTCTAGCTTTGATTGCCAAGACGATCGGAGTATTTGTACGGGTCGATCATTCGCCATAAGGAACGCTGCGGACAAATAAAGAATGGGTTTCCTTTTGATAGCGGCTTGACCAGTTGACGGCTTGATTAGCAAAATCAAACGGTGTGGTGTGGTAGGGAACTCGAGGGCGATCAAGGGGGATAGATCGGGAGCTCGAGGGTGCCCATCAACCAGTCAGACTCAAAAAGAAACCCATTCGCTCCAAGACAAGGCAACCATTGTGCCAGTCCGGGAAGCGAATGGGTACTCTATAAAAAACAAGCACTTGCTGAAGTTGCCTCACCCGTGAAGCTTCTCAGACTTTTTCTCTCTGTACAGCTTCTGCACACCACGTTTGCCAACGCTGTCGCTTTTGCGTAACCTGCCCCTACAACCCTAGCAGGAACAGCAGCTTACGGGAACAGGTTAATGGCCGCTACAACCGCCCGTTCCAGAACAGAGCAAACAAACAAACAGATGCCGCACAGACATGCTTGCCTTTGCACAATATCGTCGCCATTCCCTGAGGAATGGAGAGAGAGAGAGATCAGATGTTGAAGTCGAAAACGTTTCTGATTCTGCCGAACAAACGAAGGAAAGGGTTCTTCAGAAAAAGATAGCGGCTGGCCCTGGTTACATGCCAAACAGACACAGAACCAATAGCAAAATCAGAAACACGGGTGAGGAGAAAAGGAGATTCGAATGGAAAACAACCTTGCGCGCCATCTGCCTAATGACGGGGAGGTTGTCCCAATGGAAGTGGATGTCGAAGTACTTATCCATCGGACACCCAGGACCCTCTCTTCTGAAGAACCCAATTCCTTCGTGGCTCAGATGAGCAAGCTTTGTGCCAATGAGGCATGGATTGGCAAGTCCTTGAAAATCAATGAGTGAAGGGCGCTGCATGACGCCGCTGACGAGCTGCCCTGTTCAATTCCCGCCAAGCACTGCACGAAATCCAACAAGCCCAGAGGCCCCTGGAAACGCGAGATGACTCTGAACCAGCTTTGGAATTGCGCCTTCGTACGATATCGCGACAGGAATGGCGGTACCAATGGAGAGTGTTCCTTGAGCGCGATTGTGACTCCGGCAGAGTAAGGCAGGAGTCACAGCGGCCTGGGTCGTGGCCCGTCACTCAGGCTTCGGCACGTGTCCAATCGGCCAGGAAATCGCCGATGCGCTGGTAGGCCCGTTCGAGGATCCGGTCGTCAGGCAAGGTCACCAGGCGGAAATGCCGTGTTCCCGGCTTCTGGCCGAAACCACCGCCGTGCACGACCACGACTCCGGTCTCACGGATCAGGGCCTTGACGAAGCTTTCATCATCGGAACGGATATCCAGGCTGGGGAAGGCGTAGAATGCGGCCCCGGGCCGAACGCAGCGAATGCCGGGAATCTGGTTCAGCACCCGATCGGTCAGGTCGGCACGCCGCTCGAGGATCTGGATGATGTTCTCCAGATGACTTTTGTCGCCATCCAGGGCCGGTGCAATGGCGTACTGGGCCGGATGGTTGGCCGAGAGCCGGGCCCGGGTCAGCTTGAGCATGGCGTCCAGATAGTCCCGGCAATGCTCTTCCGGACCGGAAACGATGCACCAGCCAATCCGGAAACCGGGTGCCACGAAGTTCTTCGACAGTCCGCTGAAGGTCAGCACGCAGACATCGTCGGTCAGCGAGGCACTGGGCAGGTGCTGCTGTCCGTGAAACAGCAGGCGGTCGTAGATCTCGTCGGAAAAGAGGACCAGATTGTGGCGCCGGCACAGGTCCAGTACACCCAGAAGCGTTTCCCTGTCGCATACCGAGCCGGTGGGATTGTTGGGGTTGATCAGGACGAGGGCGCGGGTCCGGCTGTCGATGCGGGCTTCGATGTCCGCCAGATCCGGCTGCCAGCCATGATCCTCATCCAGCAGGTAGGAGCGCTGCTCCGCTTCCAGCTTGGCCAGCAGCGCGGTGTAGAGCGGATAACCCGGAGCCGGCACCAGCACATTGTCGCCCTGGTCCACCAGCGCGGACAGCGCGATTTCGATGGCTTCCGACGCGCCCGTGGTCACGAAGATGTCGCGAATGGCCTTCACGCCTTTGCCCAGGGCGTCGCGGCGGATCGCATCGCGGGCTTCCTCGATTCCCGAACTGTGACTGTAGCCATTGTGATTCTGGCGCATGGCTTCCGCCGTGGCCTCGATCAGGTGGTCGGGAGTGCGGAAATCGTAGATGTTGGGATCGCCAATATTGAGGTATAGAAGCTCCTTGCCGGCGGCCCGTGCCTGATCGGCGATCAGGACGATGTCGCGAACGGCATAGGTGATCTTCTCGGTTCGGTGAGCCGGCTTGATGGCCATGGTGGCGTGCCTTCCTCGAATGCGCCCGTTCCAGCTTTCGGCGGGCAGTGGACAGTCGCGCCCAACTTAGCACTTGGCTTGCTTGGCGCCAGCCTTGTGCGGGAGCCGGGATCGGGAAAGCAAAGACAAAATTGTCAGAATCCCGTCGCCGATTGTGTCAAATTCGTCACAACAATTCATCCCTTCATACAACGTCGGTCTGCAAGACATTGTAATGATTATATTTGCAAAATTTGTCTGAATTGGCATGACGCTTGCCAGCTGTCCTTTCGTCGCGTGCCCACTTTCCCCGGGGAAGGAGGGAAAGTTCTCACGAGTGACCCTGACGAAAGGAACCCCACATGAAGCGTCTGCCCATCATTCTGTTGACCACGGTGTTGTTCGCTGGCATTGCGCTGGCCGATTCCTGCCGCAAGAGTGACATCCCGCAGTTTGATCTTGCCTCGCGCTCGATCGACTGCAACAATGCCACGCCCCTGGCCGCCGGAGTGTACTCGATCGGGTCCGGCGAGGCCTACTTCTTCTCCTGGACGGGCACAGGCACCGGACTGGAGCTGAATACATGCAGCGAGCTGACGGACTTCGACACCGACCTGAGGATTTTTGACGATTGCAGCGACCCCGCCCAGAACTTCTACCGCGACGGGCTGGGCTCCTGCGGATGGGCCACCTATCTCACCTGCGAGGATTACACCTTCGTGAGTGGCCAGTCCTACCTGATCGTGATCAGCGGCTTCAATACATCGGAGTATGGGCTGTTCGAACTGATTGTCGGCGAGCCTTGCCCGGCTCCTCCGGCACCTCCGGTCAACGACAATCTGGCCGATGCGCTTGAAATCCTGGTGGATGGCGACTGCCTCAGTGGCAGCACGCTGCTGGCCAGCAACGACAACTTGCCACCACTCTACCAGCATGCCTGCTATTCAGGGTACTACAGCAGCACCTCCACCGGCTCCGCCGTGGATGTGTGGTACTGGTTCGAGTCCACCGGTGGCTGCTACACCGTGAGCCTTTGCGGTTCCGGCTATGACACCGTGCTGGCCCTGTACGACGGCAACGGAACCCCCATCGCCACCGACGACGATGAGTGCGGTCTGCAGTCCGAGATCACCAGCTATGCCGCCGGTTGCTGGCTGCCCGCCGGTCCGATCCTGGTGGCCGTGGACGGGTATGGTTCCGCCAAGGGCGACTTCACCCTCTGCGTTAGCGCCTGCACCCCGTCCGACACCCAGGACATGCCCGTCGCCTTCGAGCTGGGCAAGGCCTTCCCGAACCCCTTCAACCCCAGCACCACGATCAACTTCGTGATGGGCCAGACCGCCCGGGCCAACCTGACCGTGTACAACATGGCCGGCCAGGCCGTGGCCACCCTGGTGAATGGTGTGGTGAGTGCCGGTGCCCGGAGCGTGGTGTTTGACGCCAGCGAGCTGACCAGCGGTGTGTACTTCTACACCCTGAATGTCGCCGGCCGGAGCATGACCGAGAAGATGGTTCTGGTGAAGTAAGCGCAGCCTGACTTGCGCGACAGACCTTGTATGGTCGAAGGGCCTCCGTCCAACTGGGCGGGGGCCCTTCCTGTTCTGAATCCTGCGCTGCCTGTAGAGATTCGGTCGTGTGATCGGATTGGCTTCCCGTAGGCATCAGATGCGCAACTAACACAATTCCAACAGTTTGGAATGAACTGACCTCTCTGGCACACGGATTGCAGTACTCTTGGCACCTAAAACCTGATGCCACCAGCATCATCCATCATCAGCCATGGTCCGTCACTGTCATTCAGTGCGATGGAAGCGTGTTTTTGTTCGAACGATAGGACCAATGGGTTGTGCCCCCTGAAGTCCGCCAGGAAAGTCACAGTTACCTGAAGAAATGGAGAGCCCAATGAAGAATGCCCTGACGACTCTTGTGGTCTGCGGAATCGTGGCCGGTGCCGCGATGGCCGATTCCAGCCGCAAAACCGAGATCCAGACCTTCGACTGGTCCAGCCGTACCACCGATTGCAGTGCCGCCACGCCGCTGGCATCCGGCACGTACTCCATCGCCGCGGGCGAGGATTTCTTCTTCTCCTACACCGGTACCGGTGCTGGCATTGCCTTCGACACCTGCGATCCCCTGACCGAGTTCGACACCGATGTGCGCGTCTTCGACGCTTGCGGAGGAACCCAGTTGTTCTACAAGGACGGCCCCAGCGGCCCCTGTGGCTGGCAGACTAACATGACCTGCAACGACATGATCTTCGCGGACGGTGTCGAGTACATCATCGTGATCCATGGCTTCGGCCACGGTTCAGGCGAGTTCGGACTCTTCAACCTGACCATGGGCGCGGCCTGTGATCCGCCCGCTGGCCCCCCGGCCAATGATGACATGGCCGATGCCGAAGAAATCACCGTTGATGGTGCCTGCATCAGCGGCAACACTACCCTGGCCACCAACGACAACCTGCCGCCCCTGTTCCAGCACGCCTGCTACACCGGTTACTACAGCGCCACCTCGTCGGGCGCTTCCACGGACGTGTGGTACTGGTTCGAGTCCACCGGCGGCTGCTACACCGTCAGCCTCTGCGGGTCCACCTATGACACCGTGCTGGCCCTGTACGACGGCAGCGGAACCCCCATCGCCACCGACGACGATGAGTGCAGTCTGCAGTCCGAGATCACCAGCTATGCCGCCGGTTGCTGGCTGCCCGCCGGTCCGATCCTGGTGGCCGTGGACGGCTATGGTTCCTCCAAGGGCGACTTCACCCTCTGCGTGAGCTCCTGCACCCCGTCCGACACCCAGGACATGCCCGTCGCCTTCGAGCTGGGCAAGGCCTTCCCGAACCCCTTCAACCCCAGCACCACGATCAACTTCGTGATGGGCCAGACCGCCGAGGCCAACCTGACCGTGTACAACATGGCCGGCCAGGCCGTGGCCACCCTGGTGAATGGTGTGGTGAGTGCCGGTGCCCAGAGTGTGGTGTTCGACGCCAGCGAGCTGACCAGCGGTGTGTACTTCTACACCCTGAATGTCGCCGGCCAGAGCATGACCGAGAAGATGGTTCTGGTGAAGTAATTTCACCCTGCCTTGATTTCGATGATCAGAAGAATTGCCCCCCGGCCCGTGCCGGGGGGCTTTTTCGTTTGCGTGATCTCGCCACTGAGCAAGTGTTCAGAACTGTTGAGCCACTGTTCAAGATCCAGCGCATCACCAAATCCGATGCAAATGATGCTGGCTTCAACTCATTGAATAAATGCGAGTTAACCACGCGGATCGCGTGAGTCTCTTCTGGCATTGTTCTTGCTGGCTGTTTGTGTCCTGAAAACCTGCGCGCTTGGAAACCAACGAACACATTGTTCACCGTGTCCTTCACACGAAAGGAAGAAGTATGTCCATGAAAAAAATCCTCTGTGCCACGATGGTGCTGCTGGTTGCCGGCAGCGCTCTGGCGAGCACAAGTGCCATCCAGCCGCTGGACAGCAATACGCCCGTTGCCGCCCAGATCAAGGCCTTGAAGCAAGACGGGCAGATCATCCCGCGCGAACTGCGCCAGCAGGCTGCCGACGTCTATGGTTATGGCATGCCCACGAATCTGCTCGGCAATCAGCGTGATGGCGGCAACAACGCCGGCAATGCGACCCCGATCGTCTTTGTCGCGGGCAGCTACAGCAACACGGGAAGCACCCTGGGCAAGGGCAACGACCAGACTTCGCGTGACCCCCGCACCCCGGGATTCACCTGCACGAATGATTCCTATTCCACGTCAATGACCTCCGAAGATGCCTGGTATGTGTTCACCCTTGCCGGGGAAAGCACCGTCACCGCGGACACCCGTCTGGCCGGCACCACCTTCGATACCTGTATCGCCCTGCTGGATGCCACCGGAGACATCGTGAGCATCAACGACGACGGCGAAGATTTTCCCTACCGCAGCTACCTGACCTGCTGCCTTGGGCCCGGCACCTACTATCTCGTGATCGACGGCTACGACAACACCGAGGCAGGCGACTACGAAGTTCTGGTCACCTCCGACGACACCGCCTGCCTGCCCACTGCCTTCGAGTGCCCGGCCGGTGCCATCAGCAACATCGAGCCCGATCAGTGCGGCGACTTCGTGAATGAAGTGTTCTGCGGCAGCACCAGTTGCGGCGAGATCGATGACATCAACGAGTCCGACCACTTCTGGCTCCAGCTGGCCACCGATCAGCACGTCACGATCAATGTCTACGGCGACGATACTCCGGGCCAGAACGCCTTCGGCTGGGGCTGCGATCCCTATGTCGAGGTGATCGACTTCAACAGCTTCTTCTGCGATGCCGTCCTGTACTCCGACGACGACAGCGGCACGGGCTTCGATTCCTATCTGGATATCGGCGTTCTGCCCGCGGGCCAGTACTACATCACCGTGACGGCTCCCTACACCAACGCCCAGGGTCCCTACATTCTGGACGTCGAGTGTGCCGCTCCCTGCCTGAACCCCGAGGACAACACCGCGACCAACCCGATCGTGGCCACCGATGAGTTCAACTGGGTCGACTATCAGGGCGAAGCCAACGCGCTGACCCTGAATGTCAATCTGTGTGACTTCTGCTCCGAACTGAACATCGGACCGGGCTCCTTCACCAACGGACACACGATCGATCAGCTCGACGGTGGCGAAGTCTGGATGAACCTGTTCCAGCCCGACTTCAACGCCCAGTGCTATGCCCTCGTGATCCAGGTGCTGCCGCCCTACGCTGCCATCGATCCCTGCACGCACCTCGTGGGTGTCGCCCAGAACGGCTCGTTGCTGGGTTGGTTCCCCAACGATGCGTCCGCCGGTCTGCTGCCCAGCCTCTACTGGAATGACGGCACCATGAGCTCCACTTTCGTGGTGGACGCCCCGGCCGCCTGCTGTGATCAGGTTTCCATCAACGTGTGGTACGAGGACTTCTGCCCGCCCGCCGATGCCCAGGACATTCCTGTGGACTTCACGCTGGGCCAGAACTTCCCGAACCCCTTCAACCCCAGCACCAGCATCGAGTTCAATCTGCCTGAGACGGCCGAGACCAGCCTGAAGGTCTACAGCCTGAATGGTGAACTGGTTGCCACCCTGGTGAACGGCATGATGTCCAGCGGCGCCCACAACGTCAACTTCGACGCCAGCGCCCTGACTTCCGGCATGTACTTCTACACCCTCGAGTCCAAGGGTGTGAGCCAGACCCGCAAGATGGTCCTGGTCAAGTAAGCACAGCGCCTTTCGCTTGCGATCCGCCCCCGCACGGCAACGTGCGGGGGCGGTTTTGTTTTTGTGATCGGAAAGACACGCCCCAGGGCAGGGCTCCCACGCAGGTCACCAGCCATTGCACGGTACGGTTCTGCACCGGGCATTGGAAAGAGGTTGTCTCTTGTCCTGTTTTTTGCTGGACTGCTGCCGTCGGCGCAATAATGGGGCAGGCCCGGCGTTTCACTGGCATATCGATCCAAGTTCAGCCCGGAGGATTTCAACAATGACACGACCCATGCGCATTGCGCTCTGGCTGCTGTCGGCCCTGGTGATGGGCGCCTGCAGCGACAGTGACAACAGCCTCTCCACGACCGAGACCACGACTGCCGTCAATGATGAAGCGGCCGTGATCATCGTGGACAACGTGGCCCTTGAAACCGGTGGTGTATTGGATGCCGTGGAACGCACCCTCAACGAGGCGGACCTGGGCACCCTGCTTGACCGAGCCGACCAGCCAGTCTCCAAGGACTTCGCCACGGCGGAAATGGTCTTCGATTCCACCACCTGCACCTGGACCCAAAGCCGCGAACGCAGTCGCGAAGGTGAATTCGCCGGCCACAGCTGGCAGGGCGTCCGGACGATTCACCTGATGGACGAGAATGGTGACTGCGTCGAGCGCCGGGACAGCCTTGGCACCGTGAAGGGCATGGACACCACCTTCGATTTCGAGGGCAGCAGCTGGAACCGTCGGGGTAGCTGGGAAAACAGCGGCATGGACCAGTGGCAGATCCGCGAACTCAACGATGAGATCGCTGGCGCTCTGGTCAATGGTGGCCACTCACGAGCCGGTTCTGGCGAGATGGTCTTCGGTGACGCGACTCGTACCTACGAGTTCACCATGACCCTGGCCGCCACGGATCTGCGGATCGTGATCGTGGATGGGCGACGGGTTCCCGTGGAAGGCACCATCGTCATCATCTATGATGCTGTCCGGAATGGCGAAGTCATCCATCGCGAAGCCACCATCACCTTCGGCAGCAACGGCGGGGAAGTGGTCATCGGCAACGGCAGTTACGGCTTCGACCCTGTCAGCGGCACTCTGGACTAGACCCTCGCGGTGGGCTCATCAATCGCGCGCCGAGCTTTGCATCCAGCCCGGCACAGCGGAGCCCGCCGCCTTATTCCGGACCGAACAGCCGGCCCCATGGCCGGCTCTTTCTCTCGCGACAATTTTTCTGGCTTCGGGCTTGGCATTCCATCCCCCGGCCTGAAGTGATACCTTCGCCATTCGGTTCTTGCGCCAACGAAGGCATCAACCCATCCGGGAAACGGAGGCTCAATGGAGCTGAATGAGGACGCCCCCCTGGTCGGCATCATCGACGATGATGAAGTCGGCGGATTCAAGCTGGAGCATCAGCTCCAGAAGCGCGGTTTCCGGGTCTGCCGGGCGCTCAGCGCCGAGGAGGGCTTCGTGATGCTCCGTGCCCAGCATCCCGACGTGGTCATCACCGACTGGGTCATGCCCGGGATGAGTGGCCCGGAACTCTGCCGCCTTGTCAAGGATGACGAGGATCTGAAGGAAACCTATCTGATCACCATTACCGCCAAGTCCGGCAAGGAAGACCTGGTCTCCGCCCTGGACAGCGGCAGTGACGATTTCATTCAGAAGCCCTTCGACAAGGAAGAGGTCTTCGCGCGCATCCGCAGCGGCTTGCGCGTGCGTTTTCTCCAGAAGGAACTGGCGCGCAGCCGGCATCTTCAGGGCATCCTGCAGACGGCGGTCACGATCCAGCATGAGATCAACAACCCGCTGGCGGTCATCCAGGGCCGGGCCGAGTTGTTGCAGATGGAGCTGAATTCCAGCCTGACCGACCAGCAGCAGGACCACCTGACCGCCGTGCTGAGCCAGTGCCGACGCATCCGGGATGCGGTGAAGAAGCTCAGCAATCTGACCGCGCCCGTGATCCAGCGCCACCCCACCCTGGGGGGCAACGACGGGGGCGACGAGATGATCGACCTGGGTGGGTCGAAGGCATCGCTCGAAGGAGGACGTTCGTGAAGCGTGTGCACGGAATCTGGCTGCTTGCTCTGGTTTTTCTGCTGGCGGCCTGCGAGATCGAAGAGAACCGGGACTACGGCGTCCTGCTGCTCCAGGTGAGCGACGCGGAGTTCCCGCTGACGCCCCTGACGCTGGAGATCACGGTCAATGACTCGCCTCCATTCCAGCGTTCCGTGAATGCGGAAACCCCACAAGTGCAACTGACCGGTCTCTCGCTGGACCGCAGCAACCAGATCCTGCTCAGTTCCTCCTTGCACGAACCTCACACACTGTCCCTGCAGTTTCCCGCGGGTGTCACCCAGCTGAGCGAGAATGTGGCGCTCGACCGCGTGCAGAATGCGGACTACTACTCTACGACCATCCGCACCTTCACCCATGCCGGTGTTGAACTGAACGGCCTGCCGCTGAGCGTTGAAGGAGCCGTGCTGCCTTTCACGACGCCCACCAGCATCGAACTTCCTCCGGACACCCCCGTGCTGATTTCCGTGTCGAACGGCAGCTGCAACCGTGGCGAGGCCGTGATTCAACTGGATTCCGACCAGGCGGGACGAGTGGATACGCTCTGGGTCGACGACCAGGATCTCCAGATCGTTCCCGGAACCACCGATGTGCAGGTGATGCTCGATGGCGTGCCGGTGGTGCTCATCAACGACCAGCTGCGGAATCCCACGCCGGGTTCCTGGCTGAGCGCCTACCTGCCGGGCCATGCCTATCAGGCAGGAGTTTCACGCACTCTCAGCGGAATGTGTGACGCGCCCGCCGAGTTCGACTGGACACCCGTCTCCGAAGGCTATCAGCTGAACCAGCTCTTTCCCGAATTCACCCTGCCGCGCTCCACGGACGGCAGCGATTTTCGACTCAGTGCCTATCGCGGACGAGTGGTGCTGGTCAATTTCTGGTTCATCAACTGTGTCCCCTGCCAGGCCGAACTCCCCCTGCTGCAGGACGTGCTCAGCGAGCATTTTGACGAGGGTTTCCGCATCCTGTCGCTGGACCCGATTGAACCATTGGCCACCCAGAGCGGGTGGGTCACCGACAACCCACAGTACACCATCGATTTCCTTGCCGACCTGCAGGCGCCCTATCTGGCGGCCGCGGCCGGTGTGCAGGTCTTTCCCAAGAATTTCCTGCTGGACCGCCGCGGTGTGATCCGCATGGTGGTCGGCCAGGTGGAAGAAGAGACCTTCACCAGTCTGGTGCAGCAACTGCTGGCCGAATAGCTGGCGCGACAACGACCCAATCAACACACGGAGCATATCATGAAGAACTGGATCCTGCTGCTGTGCCTGACATGGCTCGCGGCACCCGCTTTCTCGCAATGCCTGGAAATCACGCCTCCGGAAAGCCCCGAAGCCGTTCTGGTGAACCCGGAGTTTCCGCTGACCTACAAGATGTACTTCGATTTCGTCAACACAGGGGAAGACGCGCAGGCCGTGGATCTGGATTTCGAGAGAGTGTCCGGCGGAGACGCCTGGACGGTTTCACTGTGTCGCAATGTGACTCTGTGTTATCCACTGTGGCAACTGAACAATTTCCATGTGGTATACACCGACACGATTGCCGGAGGCGATCTGGACTTCTACGATGTGCAGGTGGTCACCAACACTCCAGCCTTTGATACCGGAGTCTACGACCTGAGCATTCTTCCCCAGAACTGCCCCGAGAATGGGGTGGATCTGACGGTCACGATCACCATCACCGACCAGGTTTCCGTGGACGTGCAGCCCCGGCAGTTCTTTCTGAGCCAGAACTACCCCAATCCCTTCAACCCCACCACCCGGATTCCCTTCGAGCTGCGCTCCGATGCGCGCATCAGTCTGGATGTGTACGACATCACGGGCCAGCTGGTGGCCAGTCCTGTGCGTGATGCGGGCTACTCCGCCGGTCTGCACGAAGTCAGTTTCGATGGCTCCAGCCTGCAGTCCGGTCTGTACTTCTACCGTTTCTCGACGCCCTGGGGCAGCCGGGACGGCAAGATGGTCCTGGCCCGCTAGATCCAACCGCTCAACGCGCGTGCTCTGGCCACTGGCCGGAGCACGCGTGTCCATATCCGGAGAGACGATTCATGCCTTTGCGATTTCGCTGGTTCGCCGCCCTGCTTGTCGGGTTGTGCTGCCTTGGTTCGGCCATGGCCGGGGAGAGTGTCAATTTCAGCCTGAAGGACATTGGCGGCAAGACCGTCGAACTGGCCCCGATGCTGGAAAAGGGGCCGGTGCTGATCAGTTTCTGGGGCACCTTCTGTGAGCCGTGCAAGAAGGAGATTCCCCACCTGATCGAGATTGTTGACGCACATGCCGAGCAGGGCATGCAGCTCCTGCTGGTCTCGATTGACAGCCCGCGCAGCCAGGGCAAAGTGCGGCCCTACGCCATGAGCCAGAAGTGGGAGCACCCCGTGCTGCTGGATGCCAACGGCAAGGTGATGAAGCAGCTGAAGGGCCAGAATCCACCGTATACGCTGATCGTCACGGCCGAGGATGTGATCTATCGCCACAGTGGCTATCGCCCGGGTGACGAGAAGGAACTGGCCGCTTTCGTCGAGAGCATGTTCAAGACCAAGGCCGATGGCGAATGAACTCATGCAACCTGCGGCTCCTGCTGCTGGCCGGCGCGATCCTGACCGGCTCGGCGCACGCTGATGAGATCGGCTGGACGGGCACCCTTGGACTGAATCTGGGCCAGGGCGAGATCCGCAACAGTCAGAACGATCTGCTGGATCGCGAATACCGCGAAGCCATTCTGGACACGGACCTGAGCTGGAAGCAGTTCCGGCTCAACACGGCGCTGGCCTGGCAGTCTCCCTCGGAGTTTCCGGATACGCGCACGATCGACTCCACCCTGATCCGCAAGGCCTCCCTGCTGCGCGCCTCGCTGGAATGGCAAGGACCCGTGCTGCTGCGGGCGGGCACCATCTCCACCACGTTCGGCCGGGGCATGTCTCTCAGCCTCTACCGCGACGAGCAGTTGCAGAATCCACTGCTTGACAAGATCGAGCGCGAGGACACGCCCACCACCTGGGACAGTTCGGTGCAGGGCGGCTACCTCGAGTACCTTGGTGAGACCGTGGCCCTGAAAGCCGTCGCCGGGCATTCCGACTACTACGGCAACCTGTTGGGCATCAATCCGGAATTCACTCGCGACCGGACGACTCTGGGTCTGGCCTGGAATACGGTGGACGATGTGGTGATCGACGCCGAGACCGATGCGCTGAACCAGGATGTCGAGAACCGCGAACTCTACCTGAGCCAGTATCTGGGCAATTGGGACTTCTTCGTGAGTCACCTCGAGCAGGTGGTTCCCGAGGGTGAAGCCAGGGTGGCCGGCAAGGGCGGCGTGGCCACCTACGCTGCCGTGGGTACCCAGCTGCTCGACTGGAGCGTGCGCGCCGAGTACAAGTACTACCGGCTGACCAGCGAGAAACTGCGCTTCAACAATCCGCCCATCGTGCAGCAGGAAATCCCCTCGCGCCTGATCGCTCGCAAGCGCAAGCGCTTCAATCATTTCGACGATGAGGTTGGCTTCCAGCTGGAGCTGCAGCGCCTGTTCCGGAATGAGATGGAAGTCTTCTTCTCGGCCGCCCAGACCTCACGCATGGATCCCGAATCCTCCAGCGCCACGCTGCTGCCCGAGCTCAAGGAAGTCCGCGACGCCTATCAGGAGTACACGGCCAACTGGCAATGGACCATGCCTTCCGCGAAGCATGTGATGCTGGGGCTGGCCTGGGCCGAGGAGAGCGAGGCCCGCGTGGATGCGCCCTCGATTCTGTATCGCAACATGGGTCTGTCAGGCAGTCTCTACACACCGCTGCCCCTGGTGCGCGGGCTGGAACTGAACGCCGAGTATCTCTCGCGTGAAGCCGTGTACGACAAGCACACCCAGGATCTGGCCCTGCTCTGGATGGACATTTTTCCGCTGCCCGATCTTTCGTTCAACCTGACCGCCGATTTCGAGCACCACAGCGACACCAACGAGGACTGGATGGGCTCCACGGAGGCGCGCTATGATTTTGCCACTCCGGGGGATCTGCATCACAGCCTGACGGTCTTCGCGGGCCGCTTGCGTGGCGGACTGGTCTGCAGCAGCGGCAACTGCCGCATCGTGGCTCCCTTCCGCGGAGCCAAGCTGCAGTACACCCTGCAGTTCTAGGCAGCGGATCGGATCCACCTGAGTGATCCGGTCGGCACAGAATCCCATGCCCGACAGAACGGACGTTCCGTGACCCAGACACCCGAGCGGCCCCTGCAGGAATTGCTGGCGGCCCTGCCTTCCATCGACAGCCTGCTGGCCGAACCGGTCCTGTCGAAGCCGGGCCTGCCCGCACGCCCGCTTCTGGTGCGTCTCTGCCGTCAGGAAGTGGAGCGCCTGCGCACGGGACTGAAATCGGGAAAGCGACGGCATCTGCCCGAAACCGGGACACTGGCCAGTCAGATTGCAGATCAGGCGCGTCGTCTGCTGACCGGTGGCATGCTGCACGTGATCAACGCCACCGGAGTGATCCTGCATACGGGGCTGGGGCGCGCTCCACTGCCCGAGCAGGCCCGCGAAGCCCTGCAGCGCATCACACGCTCGTTCACCAACCTGGAGTTCCGTCTGGAAACGGGTGCCCGCGGTGTGCGTCACGAGCGGGTAGCCGAGCTGCTCTGTCTGCTCACCGGGGCCGAAGGTGCCCTGGTCTGCAACAACAACGCCGCGGCCGTGCTGCTGATGCTGCAGGCACTCTGCCGTCGCCGCGAGGTAATCGTGTCTCGCGGGCAGCAAGTGGAAATCGGCGGCGGTTTCCGCATTCCCGATGTGATCCGCGAGAGCGGGGCCCGCATGGTGGAAGTGGGCACCACCAACCGCACCCATGCCAGCGACTATCTGCAGGCGCTGGGACCGCGCACGGCGGCGCTGCTGCGCGTACATCCATCCAACTACCGGATCAGCGGATTCACCAGCCAGGTCGAGCTGGGCGAGCTGGCCCGGCTGGCGCGCGAGCATGGTTGCCTGCTGCTGGACGACCTGGGCAGTGGCGCTCTGCATGAGCTGGGCGGATTCCGGGAACCCGAACCGCTGGTGGAACAGTCTCTGGCGGCGGGAGCCGACCTGGTGAGCTTCAGCGGCGACAAACTGCTGGGCGCTTCCCAGGCCGGGCTGCTGGTGGGGCGGCGCGAGCTGATTGCCAGACTGGAAAAGGCACCCCTGCTGCGCGCACTGCGCTGCGACAAGCTGGGGTTGGCCGTGCTGGAAGCCGTGCTGTCGATCCACGCCGAGGGCGGCGAGGCTCTGGCCGCACTGCCCGTGCATCGCATGCTCAGCGAGAGCCGGGAGCAGGTGCGATTGCGGGCCAGAAACAGCCTGACGGTGCTGGGTGTGGCTCCGGATGCCATTGAATTCACCCTTGGACACGGCCGGATACAGGTGGTGGACAGTCTGGCGCGCACCGGATCGGGTGCGTTGCCGGAAGAGGATGTGGCCAGCGTGGCGTTGCGTATCACAAGTTCGAAACTGAGTGCCGCGCGCCTGCAACGGGATCTGCGCTGCGGGACTCCCGCGGTGGTGGGAGCCGTGCGCGAGGAAGCGCTCTGGTTGGACTTCAAGGCGATTCTGCCTGGAGAAGAGACGCTGCTGGGAGAGAGCCTGGCGGGTGTGCTCAATTGACGCGCACTCCTGAATGGCAGGGTACTGTCGACTGAAACGAGGTAAGCATGGCGGGTTGGGCAGGCAAGATCATTGGCGGCGGCATCGGCTGGGCCGTCTTCGGACCGATCGGAGCGCTGATTGGAGGCGTGATCGGCAATACCTTCGACCAGCGCGGCGAGCGCACGGAGGACATTCCCTACGACTACTACCGCAATCAGGATTTCGTGCACCAGCACACCAGCCGCTTCTCGCGCAATCAGGGCGGCAGTTTCGCGGTGGCCATGCTGGTGCTGTTCGCCCACGTGATTCGCGCCGACGGGCACACCTCCAGTGCCGAGGTTCAGCGCGTGCGCGATTTTCTGGTGCGGCGCTTCGGACCCGACGAGGCCCGTGACATGCTGCAGATGTTCAGGCAGATCCTCAACCGACCGGTGGATGTGCGCGAGGTGACGGCCCAGATCGTGGTGCATCTGGACTATGCCGGCCGGCTGGAAATGTGTCACCTGCTCTTCGCCATCGCAATGGCCGACGGCCAGCTGAATTCCGAGGAAACCCGCGCGATCATGGAGATCGGGACACTGCTGGGCGTGTCCGAGCAGGACATGCGCACCGTGTTCGGGTCCAGCCGGCCCACAGGCACAGGCATGCAGGAGGACCCATTCGAGGTGCTGGGGGTGCCGCGCAGTGCCGACACCGATACGCTGAAGAAGACCTACCGCGATCTGGCCAAGAAATTCCACCCGGACCGTGTGCAGAGCCTGGGCGAGGAATACCGCGCCTTCGCCGAGGAGAAGTTCAAGAAGATCCAGAACGCTTGGGAGCTGATCCGCAAGGAGCGGGGGATCTAGGTGTCACACATCGTCATCGGCACGGCCGGTCACATCGACCACGGCAAGACTGCCCTGGTGAAGGCCCTGACCGGAATGGACACCGACACCCTGCGCGAGGAACGCGAACGCCAGATCACCATTGATCTGGGTGTGGCCTTCCTGGGCGATGGGGTCACGGTCATCGATGTGCCCGGTCACGAGCGCTTCATCAAGAACATGATCACGGGCGTGGCCACCCTGGACCACGTGCTGCTGGTGGTGGCCGCCGACGACGGCATCATGCCCCAGACCCGCGAACACACCGACATCCTGCAGCTGCTGGGCATCCGCAGCGGCACCATCGTGGTCACGAAGACCAGCATGGTCGATTCGGACTGGCTGGAACTGGTCTGCGAGGAATTGCGTGAGTTCGTGCGTGGCACATTCCTGGAACACGCGCCCCTGCATCGCGTGGACAGCCTCTCCGGCGCGGACATCGAGGAACTGCGCAGCGGTCTGCAGGCTCAGCTGGCCGAACTGCCCCCGGTGCAGGAATCGGGCATCTTCCGTCTGGCCGTGGATCGCGCCTTCAGCGTCAAGGGCCACGGCACGGTGGTCACCGGCACGGTGCTCTCGGGCCGCTTGAAGACCGGTGACGAACTGGAATTGCTGCCCAGCCTGCGGCGGACCAAGGCCCGCGGCCTGCAGACCCATGGCCAGCCCGTCGCGAGTGTGAGCCAGAACGACCGGGCCGCGATCAACCTGCAGGCCGTGGCACTGGACGATGTGCAGCGTGGCGACATCCTGGCCACCCCGGGCATCCTCAAACCCGGCACGCTGCTGGACGTGAGCCTGACTCTGCTGCCCGGCAGTCCGCCCCTGGCCAATCGCGACCGGGTGCGCGTGCACATCGGCACCTCGGAAATCCTGGCCCGCGTGGTGCTGCTGGGGCTGGAAGTACTTTCTCCCGGCATGCGCGCCGTGGCCCAGCTGCGCCTGGAAGAGCCGGTGGCCGCACTCAAGGACGATCGCTTCGTGATCCGTCGCTACTCGCCCATGCAGACCATTGGCGGCGGCCAGGTGCTGGATCCGCGCCCGCTGCGTCACCGGCCCCACGCGACACGCGTGCAGGAAACACTGGCCGGCCTCAACAGCTCGGGAACGGTGGCCGAGGAACTGCCCGCCCTGATGCAGGTCTCGCACCAGCCACTCTGGAAGCTGGGCGACGTGCAGAGCCGCTTCGGAGGCACTGTTCAGGAACTGGAGCCGGCCCTGCGTTCATTGGTGGACACGGGTGTGCTGGTCGAATTGAAAAGCGCTGGTGAAGCGGGCTGGGCGCTGCCTGCCACCCTTGCGGCCCTGAGCGAACGCCTGGTGCAGCAGGTGCGCCTGTATCACGAGCGCTTCCCCGAGCAGGCCCTGATGCCCCTGGCCGAGCTGCGCAGCCGCAGCGGTGTGGCCAGCGAGAACGCACTGTTCGACCACCTGCTGACTCAGCAAGCCTCGTCCCGCCTGCGCATCGAGGGTGCCGGTGTGGCCGAACGGACCCACGAAGTCACCATTCCCGCCAAGCTGCGTACCAGCATGGATGCGCTGCTGGCCCGCTTCCAGCCCGGCACCCTGCCCCCGCCGCGCCCCGTCGAGCTGGCCCAGGAACTGCAACTCCCGGCCAGTGATGTGCGCCGCCTGCTGAACCTGCTGCAGAACGAAGGCGCCCTGCTGGCGATTTCCCCCGAGGTGCAACTGACACCCGCGTGTCACGCCACAATCCTCGAGCGCCTGCGGTCCTTCGCCGCCGACCTGCCCGGGGGCCTCTTCAGCGTCTCCCAGGCCGGCCAGTGTCTGGACGCCCCCCGCCGCTTCACCGTTCCACTGCTCGAATACCTGGACAAGACCCGCATCACCGAACGCGTGGAGAACGACCGCCGCTTCCTCGAATGATGACTCGAGAGATTTCGCACACACAAGAACTTCGTCACTCCCGCGCAAGCGGGAACCCCGAGGGGTTACACGCCGAACGCAACTGAGAAGCCGGCACGATGCAGCCCACAATCCGTTCCAAAATCCCATTTGCCAAGCCCCGAATGGGGCACAACACATATGTAGCCCGTGGGGAATCCACGGGCGGACGTGGATCACTCGAGGAGGGATGGGTTTGCTACGAAACACCCCAAAGCGTTGCTTTGGGCTGAGAATGAGATGCCCCTGCGGGGCGCTCTCGTAGGATGGGCAAAGCGCAGCGTGCCCATCATGCTCTGCGGAATCTGCCCCACCCAAGCCCCGAACGGGGCACAACACATATGTAGCCCGTGGTGAATCCACGGGCGGACGTGGATTCACCGAGAGACGCAAGGTGTGCCGTGCAATCGCTCGGGATTCCCGCCTGCGCGGGAATGACCGATTGTGGGTGGCGACTTGTCGATTTCACTGAACGATCGACCTTCGCCAAGCCCCGAATGGGGCACAACACATATGTAGCCCGTGGGCAATCCACGGGCGGACGTGGAAGGCCTGGTCATTTTCATCCTGGACGGCGGTGTGGATGATTGATGGGCACGGCCTTCGGCCTTTGCCCATCCTACAAGCCCAGGCAGCTCATCGTAGGATGGGCAAAGCGCAGCGTGCCCATCTCTTCATTCAATCGAAGGAGAACACAGCCATGTCCACTCTCACCCGGCCCGATCGCCTCGGCCGCTTGCTGGATGTGGCCTGCGGTGCAGGCAACTTCGCGCTCGAACTTGTGCAGGAAATCGGCGGCCTGCGGGAGCTGGTGGCCATCGACAGCAGTCAAAGCGCACTGGAGGCTGCCCGTGACGCACTGGCCAGCCTGCCCCATCAACTGCACACGATGGCGGGGGAGCACCTCGACTTTCCCAACGGCGGTTTCGACACGGTGTCCATCGCTCACAGTCTTCATCATCTGGCCGACCCCGACATGGTCCTGAAGGAAATGCGGCGCGTGCTGCGCCCGGGAGGCTGGCTGGTGGTGCAGGAGATGTACCGGGACACCGAGGACCCGGCGGCCCGCACCCATGTGGAACTGCACCACTGGTGGGCGGCCGTGGATCGGAGCCGCAGTGTGCAGCACAACGAGACTTTCCCGCGTGAAAGTCTGGTCTCACTCCTGAACAACATGCCAGGCGTGAGCTGGCTGGTCGAGGACCGGATCGATGCGGACTCAAACCCCTTCAATCCGGAGCTGAAAGAGCATCTGGAACCGGTGATTGCGCGCTACCAGGCCTGGTGTGATGACTCTCCCGAGGGCCGGGCTTTGTTCGACCGCGGCGAGCGGCTTCGTGAACAGTTGGCGCGGCATGGGTTCCGCAGTGCTCCCGCGTTGCGCGCCTGGGGCAGACGGGAAGAGGCGCGGTGATCAGGGTCGGGAAGGGTCCGTGTCTGGAAAATGTTTTTGCTGGCGCTGGTCTTGTTCCTGTGCGTGTCCACTTTGATTGACATGTTAACGGGGTTTTCATTGCCCCTGTACGACAACAGGGAACAAATCTCGTCCCCCGTCGTGCCCCGGGTGGGTGGTGGAGGCGGTGGGCGGGAGAGGCGCACCTCCAGTAAGCGCCTGTCCAGATTGCCTGACACACATCCTTGGAAACTTGGCCCGGTTCTGCTCTTCAGGGAACAGAATTTGCCGTCCAGCGTGCCCCGGGTGGGTGGTGGAGGCGGTGGGCGGGAGAGACGCGCCTCCAGAAATCGACTGTTCAACTCACCTGACACGCATCCCTGGAAGTTTGGCCCGACCCTGCTCTTCAGGGAACAGAATTCGTCTTCCAGCGTGCCCCGGGTGGGTGGTGGAGGCGGTGGGTGGGAGAGACTAACCTCCAGAAAGCGGCTGTCCAATATTCCTGACACACAGTGATTGAAATTTGGCCCGGGTCTGCATTCCAAGGAACAGAATTCGCCTTCCAGCGTGCCCCGGGTGGGTGGTGGAGGCGGTGGGTGGGAGGAGAACCCCCGGATCACAAGTGTCCAGAAATCATGACTCATCCAACAGCTATTCTGTTTGTGGACCACACTGAGTCACCGGATCGGTTCACACATGACGTCGGATGAACAACACCACGCTGTCATTGGCAGCGCTCAAAGACACATTCAGAGTTGAGGAACACGACCATGCAAGGGTTCATTCATCGAATTGCCGTGCTGTGCGGAGCAATTCTTCTGGCCCTGTCTCCCTCGAGTCACGCCGCCGGAAGTGAGATGGGCCTGGCCTCCATGTTGTACATCAATGGACAGGGCAAGGCCTCCGTCGAGGCGGACCAGGTCAGCATCCAGTTCAATCTCAACGCGACCAGCAAGACGCTGGAAGTCGTGAGCGAAACTGTCTCCGAGAATCTCGACGAGGTGCTGGATTGGCTGGACAGTCATGATGAGACGGACATCGAATACTGGCTGGGGAATCTGTCCCGGCGGGACATCTACAGGACAAAGCGGCGCATGGATGTCCGGCTTGACAAGAGAATTGACGTGAACGTGTACAACATGCAATTGCTGGATACACTGACGACCATCATGTCCGCTCATGGTTTCACCATGGGCCGGACCGCATGGAGTACCAGCAAGGAAGACGAACTGAAAAGTGAAGCAATTCTGGCTGCCAGCAACGATGCAAGACGTCGCGCAGAGCAGTTCGCGACGGCTCTGGGAGTGTCACTCGGGAAGGTGTACACGATTTCCATTGATGGCGCGGGACCGTTGGAGGAGAGAGGATATCAGACAACGAAGAACTCCGGCGGATTCACCATCGACAATGAAGGCGCCTTCCATGCACGGGGCGGAAGTCTCGATCCCGTGTTGATCGTGGCCGATCGCTCCTCGGAGATTTCGGTTCAGCGGATCCAGGTGAGCACCCGTGTGCATGTGGAGTACGTGATCGAGTGATCGGCAGCACCGTATCAAGGTGTAAGTCCATCCCCGATTCGCGGGCAGGCCGTGCAGCAGGCTGATGGGTCAGTCGCTGCTGGCTGTGCCATCGAGAAACCCATGCCGTCTCAGCTGCAGGTCAAACAGCACGCCCTGCCCCCGATCCAGTTGCTCGGGAAGGTCGCCGCGTGTTCCCAGGCCCTTGGCCAGCAGTGCCAGTACCTCACCACACAGTTCGTAGTGCGTCACGACAAGCAGCGCGCTCACATCGGCACCGGCCGCGATCACCCAGGGCAGGATCCGCTCCTCATGGTCCTCGAAACCCTGCGCGTCGCCCTGACGATCGGGCCCACTCCAGAGTCGCGAGTCCGGGTGCACCATGACCGACTCCGTGGTCCATGCCGCCAGCAGTGCCTCGGCGGTGGCCCGGGCGCGTGGAGCCGTCGACGGAATCATCAACACCGAATCACCCACGACTGGCCGCGGCAACAGCATGGCAAGTCGCTGGGCCTGCAAGCGCCCCCGCTGTGAAATTCCACCGGGAGCCGGATCGGCGTGTCGCAGCCAGGCCATCCATCTCATCGGAACCTCTGCACGATCAGGCCATTCTTCCACTTCGAGTGAGCCACCAGCGGTTCCAGAATCACCCGGTGCTTCAGGCTGCTGGCGTGCAGCAACAATACCTCGCCATCACGGCGCACGATCATGCCCGTGTGGCTCACATCCAGACCGGCCGCATCGTTCCAGAAGCCGACCAGATCCCCGGTCCGCAGACTGTCAAGCAGGGCTGCGGACGGAGGCACCCGGGTCAGCGTGCGCTCCTGCGTGCCCAGTCCGGGCAGCCACTGGCCACCATCCGATTTCTGGTTCAACACCTTGTTCCGCAACTGCGCGCCCGGCAGGCGAGCGCTGATGTCCTCCAGCTCCGGGTGTGCCACGGCCCAGTCACTGAAGAAGTGCAGGCGCTTGCTCCAGTCCACCCGGGCGTCCGCGTAGCGCCAGGCCTGCAGGCCTTCGCAGAAACCGGTGTCAGCCGTGGCGGCCGCGCAGACTTCCAGAAAGGTCATGCAGTCCAGCGAGTCCTCCCGGCACACGAGTTGCTCAGGGCGTGTCGCCGAGCCAATCAGCGTATTGGCTGCGTAGGGGCGACCCACTCGGGCCAGACCCGCATCGGCCATCGCGCTGGCTCTGGGGGAGGGATCATTGGCCACTTCCTGGACTGCCGCACGGGCATTGTCCGTGACGCAACAGGCCAGCAGGACCAGCAGCAGCATGCGAACCGGGCGGGACTGGATCACGGCTCAACCTCCAGGGATAGCGAAAACCAGGGATCCAGGCGGAAGCCCGCCAGTTGCTCGAGGTCCAGGTCCAGCAGGAAATGCTGATCCGGCTCGGTCAGTTCCAGGAAGTACAGTTCCGGCTCACCTTCAGGAGGCTGGATCAGCAGCGGCACAGTCAGCGTGCCCGAGTCGCTCGGGCGGGTCAGATGCACATCCAGCATGCCGTCACCCTGCTGCAACCGCGCCACCACCTCGGGGTGATCGACGCGCGACTGGAAATCGGCAAAACGTCCGCCCGCCCAGGGTCCCAGATGCTGGCTCAGTTTCTCCTGCATCACGGCCAGGTTCAGGCTGCCGCTTTGCAGACTGTAGTACAGGTCCCGCAGGAAGCGGCGAAAACGGGCGTCGGAGAGACTGGCCGGGTCCCGGCTGGCGTCGCGCAGGTTCTGCAACAGCAGCGCGAAGCGCCAGTCCAGACTCTCCTGGCTGCCCGGATCGTGCCAGCCCCCGTCGGCTCGGCTCCCCAGCAGCGGCAGGGCCAGCTCGGGATGCGGATTGTAACGCTGGTGGTTCAGGATCCGGGCGTGTGCCAGATCGCGCAGGCGATTGGCCGTGCTCACGCCGTGCACCTGCTCGACGGCGATGAGGGCCGTGGCCAGACGGAGGCCATCGCGCAGCCAGTCGGGTGTGCCGTTTTCCAGCGGAACCACTCCACCCCACCACTGCCCGGCCAGTGCGGTGGCCCGTTGCAGGGCCGCCTCGCCGCCACCGTTCCAGACGGCTGCCGCGGGCAGGCGTCCGGGAAGATCGCCGGCCGCGGGCGAGTAGAGCAGATCACGCAGATCACTCTCGGGACGCTCGCTCCGTCGCCACTCGGCCAGCAGTACGGGATCGTGATCCAGCGGCAGCAGCAGCTCGCTCAGCGCCGTGTTCAGCGGCAGCAGATCCGCCAGCGCTCCGTCCTGCCTGCCGGGATTGGACTTGGCCAGCGAGCGCGCGAAACCATCGCCGGGCACGGGGTCCAGCAGGGCCCCGCTCTCGGGCGCCGCCGGATTTCCCGGCCGCCAGGGACGCACCGAGTCCAGCACGGTGTCCTTCTCGTAGCGCCAGAAACTGGTGCCCGTGTTCGCCGGACCCGCCAGCAGGGCTGGGTCGGCTTCCGGCACGAAGACACTCATGCCGTCATCGGTCTGCAATTGGCGCCGCGGCAGGGCGTGCAGCACGGGCAGGCGCGCATTGCGGATCATGCACTGCAGGCGGGAGGGCGAGTCTCCGTCGCCCGGCGGCACCAAAATGCCGTTGCTGATGCCGAGAGCCAGGGGTGCGGATGATTCCAGATCCAGTCGCACCCACGGCACTCGTGTGACGCCATCCGCGGGTTCCGGGTGCCAGGCCCGCAAGGGATACTCAAGCTGACCGCCCTTGTTGCGGGTGGCCAGGTTCAGCGAGCCTTCGCCGAACAGGCTGAGATGCAGCCGTCCGGCGGGCAGTTCCTCAGGGAAGATCAGATAGATCAGAGGAGAACCCGGACTGTCCAGCCCGCCGGCATGCGGCAGCCAGAGCGAAACTGGACTCTCGGCGCAGTGCACACTGTCCAGCCGTGCGCCCGGGTCCAGACGCACGGGAATCACGGAGCTCGGGCGGGTCAGCGTGCCGTTCAGGCGGGCGGTCCAGCGGGCGGACAGCACGGCGTCGACGTTCAGTTCGAGAGCCAGGCTGTCCGTGGTCCAGTCAGGGTGCGAATATGGGGCCGGCTGTTCGCGGCCCACGCCCGAGTCGGGCAGGTCGTCAGCCAGTTCGGCCAGGGGACGGAACAGGCTGCTGCCGAAGTGCAGCGGTCGCAGCAGCAGGGTCGACGGATCGAGCGGATCCGGTCCGCCGCCGCTCAGCCTTGCCCAGAGTCGCGGCCGCCTGAATTGGAGCCAAGCCAGCGACTCCCCGCGTTCGTCACTCTGAAGGAAGTCGATCAGAAGGCTTGGCCAGGCCGTGCGCGCCATCGCGGCGGCATCGTCGTTGCCCAGACGGCGATTGAGGCGAGCGAACAGGCCGGTGGACACGGGTTGCCAGGACAGCGATTCCAGCTCCGCCGGCAAGCGGTCGCACAGCAGCAGGAAACTGCGGATCCTGCGGGACTGCAGGTCGGCGCCGTCCCCGCTTTGCAGCAGGAGGGCTTCCAGCGAGTCGCGCGCGCTCAGGGTGGCACGGGAGCGGCCTTCGAACCGCAGCATCCAGATGCCCCGACCGGGGCCGGGAAGGTGCAATCGCTGAAACGTCCCTTTCTCCAGCTGCAGGTCCAGTCCTGGCCAGGAAAGGCGCTGATTCCGTACAGCAGCCTTGCTCTCGAACGCTGGGTGGGCCAGAGCGAGCCGCAGTTGATCCAGATCCCCGGCCGAAGGCGCGCTGTGGCCGGCCACGGCCAGACCCAGCAGCAGGCTCAGCAGGGGCAGAAAACGGAAGGCATGGTTGCTCACTCTTCATCCTTCCTTCGATGGGGGCCACGAAGCTGTGGGGCGTGACGGGTGGCCCTTGTGCGGGCGGGGCAATTGTCCTATTCTCGCCCTCCCAACGAACACTGGGGACGTTCGTGGATTCGACGGGATCGCAGTGACACAGTCGTGCATGCCGTGGACGTGCCGGAGCACCACGCTAAAAGTTTCGGCAAACTATTAATCGGCAACGATTACGCTCTCGCTGCCTAATCTTAGGTAGCCGAAGCCCGGCTGGCGCGACCGCCGCCGCCGGTTCCTTCGTCACCCCAGCGGTCTGGTCCGATGGTCCTGGCTGGAGCCATCGGATGAGAACCACAGCCTGGTTTCGGGCGAGCCTGTCCATTGGCGCAACCGGAACGAGATCAAACAATGGAATAAGCATGTAGATCGGCCGTGGAGCGCTTTTTCGGACGAGGGTTCGACTCCCTCCGTCTCCATGCAACGGACCGGTGATGGGTCTCGCAAGAGGTCCTGAACCGGTCCGTTGCTGCTCCTGCCCCGAATGTCCACTTCGGCCTCTGCCCAAGGTTTGGCACCTTCCGGGGGCCCGTGACCGGGTCGACGCCGAACACCCGACCCCGGTCGACGCCCACCGCAGCAGGCGACTTCCGACCGGCCAAGAACACCGGACTCATGAAACTCCGCATTCGCACCCTGTTCCGCTGGCCTGTCCGCATCGTGGGCGGGTTGCTGTTGTTGGTGCTGCTGCTGCCATTTCTGCTGAACATTCGCCCACTGCAACGCTCGCTCCTGGCGCGCCTGAATCAGCAACTGGACGGGCGGTTCGAACTGGGTGGACTGAGTCTGGCGCCGTACTCCATCCGCCTGGAGCTGCATGATCTGGTCCTGCTGGATGCGGCGAATGACACACTTGCCTCCGTGTCCGGATTGCGGATCCAGCTCTCGCCCTGGGCGCTTCTGCGTGGACAGATCCGGATTCGTGATCTGCGGATCACGGAACCCTGGTTGCGCCTCGAAACCGGGCCATCGGGCAGCCTCACTCTGCTCGCCCCCTTCGCCCCGCTGATGTCGGACACGCTGGAGAGCTCGTTCACAGGCTCTGGCGAACCGCCTTCGTTCCAGCTGGACCGCTTGCAGATCGACGGACTGGGACTCGAGCTGGAGCGTGTGGGCGGGCTCACGCGTGCCAGCCTCGAGACGCTGGATCTGCGTGCCTCCGCCCGTTGGCCCGACCCGGAGGCCAGACTCGAACTGGCGTTGACCTCACTGACCGTCCAACCCGCCGAGCGGGCCTGGACACTGGACAGCCTGGGACTTGCCGGCACACTCAGCGGTGAGACACTGGAGTCCTTCGTGATCCAGGCCCGCACCGGATCCAGCAGCCAGCTGCGACTGGATGCGAGCGCGCACACGGCCTGGCCGGACACGCGCGCCCAATTGGCCCTGCAGTTCCAGCTCGGACTGGAAGAACTGGGTCTGCTGCCAGCGGACCCGGGACTCGGCGGAGGATTGCTGGTGGGGCAGCTCGAGCTGCATGGAGCCGTCCAGGATCCGAGCCTGCGTTCGCACATCGTTTTGAGTGAGCTGGTGCACGACCGCGCACCCATCGACTCCCTGGTGCTGGAGCTGGCTCTGGACGAGCGCGTGCTGGCCCTCAGCCAACATCTCTACATGGGCGGCGGGGGCCGCGAAACCCTGAACCTGCAGCTGGATGCCCGTGAGGCACTTCCCGCGGGAATTCTGGACAGTCTGCGTCACGAGAACCTCAGCTGGACGGCCAACGGCCAGTGGCAGGAGCTGGATCTGGCGCCCTGGCTCGCTTCATCCGTGTCACAGGGATGGCTTGGTGGCTCACTTGACGCTTCCGGCCAGGGCATCGACTGGCCCGGGCTGAGGGCCACCCTGGCTCTGGCGACTGGTGCCTCAGGCGTGGAACTGCGCGGTGACAAGACCCCGCAGGACGCGCGACTGGGCCTTGGGATGACAGTGCGCGGTACGGTGTTCACGCTGGACAGCCTGGCGCTGGCACTGCCCGGAGTGCAGGCCAGCGGCAACGGACGCGCGGATCTGGCCGACAGCAGTCTGGCATTCAGCACACACTGGCAGGTGGACAGTTCCGAACTGCCGCTGGGCGACGCGCTGAATGCTGCGGACGCGGGGCTCCTCAGTGGCCGGATGCGCCTGGATGGCAGCTTGCTTGAGCCACGCCTGAGTCTGAACGCCGCCCATGGGCCCGGGGTGCTGGCGGGCCTGACACTGGACAGTCTGGATCTGCAGGCAACGGCAAGTGAACACTCCCTGCAGCTGGAGCAACATCTGGACCTGGGGTCCGGTGGCAGCCAGCGACTGGAGCTGGAGGCCCGCAGCCCGAATGGCTGGCGCGCTCTGGCGGATCAGCGCCTGCGCGCCCGCGATCCGCAGTGGAACACGCGGCTCAGCCTGGATTCGCTGGATCTGGCCGGGCTGATTCCGGGGCTGACTTTCGAAGGCCGTGTCACGGGCAGTCTGACCGGGTCGGGCACCGGCAGCGACCCCGAGCGGATGGCGGGCTCCGCCAGGCTCCAGATCAGTGGCCAGAGCCTGCTGGCTCCAGGACTGGCCGACACGGTCTCGCTGGCTGCGGACGGGAATCTGGTGCTGGCCGCCGGCATCGCACGCCTGGATTCGCTGCGCTTGCGTGTGCAGGAACTGTCTCTCGACGGTGACGCACGCCTGAATCTGAACAGCGAAAAGGTTGAGGCGAGCCTGGTGCTGGACGCACCCCGACTCGCGAGTCTGCCGCTGGCACTCTCCGACCCGATTTCGGGCAGTCTCAAGGCCTGGGTGGAGCTGACGGGAAGCATTGGTGATCCACGGGCGGACCTGAGGCTGCATCTGGCGGAGTTCGAATCGCCCTGGCAGGACCTGCGCGAACTGAATCTGGCAGGGCATGTCGCCGCGGACACGGCACGTGTCGACAGTTGCCGGATCGTGCTGGATCACGATCTGGGACTGCGCCTTTCCGGTCTGGTGACGCGCGACGGGGAATTCGCGCTCACATTGGGCTCGGATCCATTGTCTCTGGAGCTGTTCAAATCCCTCAGTCGCCTGCCCGAAGGTTCGGGGCGTCTGGAGTTGACTCTGACCGCGCATGGCACTGCCCGTGAACCCCATCTGTCGGGCTGGCTCAACGCCGACTCGCTGCGTTACGGGGATACGAGGCTGCTGCCCCTGCGACTGCGCCTGGGAGGAGATGGAGACACACTTACCCTCAGCGGAGAGCAGTTCTTCCGCCTGGACGCGCGCTACCATCCGGCCAGCGGACTGCTGAATGCCCGCCTGGACATTCCCGAGCAGCAACTGGATTCCTACCTGGCGCTGGCCGGCTATGAGTTCCTCAGTCTGCGCACGGCGCTGTCGATCCAGGTGGACGGCTCGCTGCAACATCCTGAAGCCCTGCAGGCCAGCCTGAGCATTCCCGAACTGGCACTGGGGGCCTGGCAGCGCCCGCTGGCCAGTGGTCGGAACCTGCTGGCCAGCTGGGGCCACAACACGCTGAGCATCGATTCCTTCCACCTTGTCACACCCAGTGATGGATTTCTGGACCTTGCCGGTCAGGGCCGGGTCGAGTCACTCGACTATCAATTGAACGCCCGCCTGCCTCTGGACCTGGCGGCACCCTTCACGCCCGTGCTGGGCAGCCTGAACGGGGACTTGGCCCTCCAGGGGAGACTGGCCGGCAGCATGTCCGAACCCAATCCCGAACTGGATCTGCAACTGGACAGCCTGAGCCTGCTTGTGCCCGTGCTCGATCAGCGCCTGCACGGGGTGAATGCCCGGATGCGCCTGGAGGGCAACAACCTTTGGTTGGACGACCTGAGCGGGTCCCTGGATGGGGGACGTTTCCAGGCGGGGGGCCTGGTGGGGCTGCGCGAGTTCCAGCCCGACAGTCTGGATCTGCGCCTGCGCGCCCAGTCCCTGCAACTGGAGCTGCAGGGCACGGCCTCGACACTGCTGGAGCTGGATCTGCGGGCCAGAGGCAACTCGCGCCAATCCCGTCTCACGGGGGATGTGCAGATCCTGGATGGCCTGTATTACGGCGACCTGCAGCTCAATCCCGGGCAGTTGGTCAGTTTCATCAGCCGGGGGCGCGAGCGCCAGAGCGCCACGGTCAGCGAATCCACCAACCCGCTGCTGCGCAACATGGAACTGGATCTGGCCCTGCGCACCCGGCGCCCCTTCGTGGTCGAGAACAATCTGCTGAGCACGAGCCTGGCGCCGGATCTGCAGATCCGTGGACATCTGCTGGAACCCCTGCCCAGTGGCCGGGCCAGTCTGCTGGACGGTACCCTGCGCTTCGCGGGGCGCGAGTTCAGCATCACACGGGGCATCCTGGACTTCGTCAATCCCGATCGCATCGACCCGGAACTGGATATCGAAAGCACGGTGCTGGTGGCGCCCCAGGGCGAAGGTCTGGGCGAGCAGTGGTCCATCACGCTGCGTGTCACGGGCACGGCCAGCGAACCGCGTCTGTTGTTGAGTTCGCTGCCGATGGAGGAGGATGAGGATGTGCTCTCGATTCTGCTCACCGGCCGCCGCAGTGCCGACCTGGCCAACCTGACCGGTGGCGGTGAACTGAGTCCTCAACAGGTACTGGCCCGTTTGCTGGTCGCTTCCGCCAGCGAACGCCTGCGAAAGCTGAGTGGGCTGGACGTGCTGGATGTGGAAATGGGCCGCAGCGGGGAGGGGGACACGGCCAGCGAGAACCTGCGCCTGACCGTGGGCAAGAGCCTGTCGCGCCGTCTGACCACGTACTACAGCGTCGAAGCCAGCAAGGGCAGCCTGGTGCGCACGGGCACCGTCGAATACCGCCTGCTGGACGACCTGAGCCTCAGCGGATTCCAGAACAGCACCCAGGAAGTCGGGGGCGAACTGAAGCTGAAGAGGGAGTTCCGCTGATGGCCACCCGCCTGTTCGGCCTGCTCTGCCTGGTTCTGCTGGCAAGCGCCGCGGTTCTCTTCGCCGAGGATCTGCAGTCCCGTGTGACGATCACGGGCGCTGGCGGGCGCCAGGCCGAGCTCGAGAGTGTGGCACGCGCTCTGCTTCCCGATGGCGGCCTGCTCCCCCTCTCGGCCCATTCCCTGGACCAGACCCGCCAACTGCTGGAGGACAGCCGTTTCTTCAGCAGGATTCAGCTGGATCTGGACAGCACATCGGTTCCTCCCGTGCTGGACGTGCATCTGGTTGCCGCGCTGCTGATTTCCAACATCAAGGTGAGTGGCCAGCGGCCCTTCTTCGAACGGGAGATTCTGGATGTGCTCAGCATCTACCCGGGTGACGTGTATGACTCGCTGGAAGTGGCTGGACAGGCCGAGGGAATTCGCGAGTTCTACCGTCGTTCGGGGCGCCGGCTGAATGATGTGAGACTTGTGACCGCTGTGGACAGTGTCGACGCCACCTGCACCATCCAGATCGAGCTGGAATCCGACCGCTACGTGCGGCTGGGATCGCTGGAATTCACGGGCAACCATGCGTTCTCGGGGAGCCGCCTGCGCTGGAAACTGAAAACCTGGCGCCACCACTATCTGCCGGGTGAAGCCGGGCGATTCCAGGAACAGGAACTCCAGGACGATCTGGAATCCCTGCGCAGCTGGTATCGGGAGAAAGGATATCCGGAGTTCACCGTGTCCGTGACCCGGGTGGCCCGTGATGCTGACGGTGACTCGCCACGCCTGGATCTGATCCTGGCCGTCCACGAGGGGCCGCTCTACCGCGTGACCTACGATGGGCATCACAGACTGGGCAGATCCCGCCTGGCCAGGAGTTCCAGCCTCACCGAACGTGGCAATCGGGCCGACGCCACTCTGCGTCGGGATCTGCAGGCGATGCTGGAGCTGTACCATCGGAAGGGCTATCCCTTCACCACGATCGAACTGGATGCGCCGCGGGTGGACGATGACGCACACTTGCGAACGGTACGGTACCGGATCACGGAAGGACCGCGTACCCGGATCAGCGCGGTTGATCTCAGTGGAAACCACCAGATCGGCAACGATCGGCTGCTGCGCAATGTCCTCTCGCGCAAGGGGCGGATCTGGGATGAGCAGTTGAGCAAGGAAGACGCCGACGCGCTCTTCAATCTGTATCAGAATCTGGGCTATCGACATGCCACGGTGGACCTGACGCACGAGCTCTCGCAAGACTCGAGCCGGGTCGCGATCCGATTCGTGATCCAGGAGGGCCGGCCCAGCAAGCTGGAAACCGTGTTGCATGCCGCACCCGGTGCGGGCAGCATTCCCGACAGCCTGTTGCAGCAGGTCATTGTCGGCGACAGCATCTGGACTCCGGGAGTGCTCGATCGCCAGGAGCGCAGCCTGCTGGCGGCCCTGGCCCGCCAAGGTCATCTGCGGGCCTCGCTGGATCAGGAACTGGTACTGAATGCCGACAGCACACGCGCCCGTCTGGATGTGAGCGTGAACCCCGGTCCGCGACAGAGCATGGGCAAACTGTTCTTCCGGGGCAATTTTCACACCTCGCCCCGTTTTCTGGCCCGCGAGCTGGATCTGCCCGCGGGTATGCCCTTCTCGCGCCAGGCTCTGCTGAAGGGCCAGCAACGGCTGCAGAACCAGCCGATTCTCGCCTCGGCCCGCTTGCGCACACTGGGCATGAGTCAACTGCGTGACACAGTGCATGTGCTGGTGGAGCTTGAGGAGAAGCCGCCCTGGTATGTGGAAGGGGCCAGTGGGTACCACAGCTCCGATGGCCTGTATCTGCGTTCGCGAGTGGGCAATCGCAACCTCTTCGGCAAGGCGCGCCACCTCTGGCTGGGAGGGCGGGCCAGCCAGACCCTGATGCGCGCGGAGAGCGGACTGATCGATCCACGCTTCCTTGGCGAGCGACTCTCGGGGGCGGCCACGGTGTATTACGAGAAGCAGGAGCTGCTGAACCAGAACTTTGGCGCGCGCAGCTTCGGTCTGGAACTGGGCGTGGACAAGGAGCTGGGCTCGCGCTGGCGCATGGGAGCGTCCCTTGTGCGTGAGCAGCGCCAGCTCTTCGGCAGTCTGGCCCGAAGCCTCACGGGTGAACTGGACAGCCTGTTGTCGGCGGCTGCTCTGGATCCGCGCGATCGCCTGAGCCTCGCGCCCTCGCTGCGATTCGATTCCCGGGACAACTTCCTGCGTCCGCGCAAGGGCATCCTGGGCTCGGTGAATGCCGAACTGTCACACGGACTTGACAACCGACTGGAGGACTTCCTCAGGCTGGACTCGGAGTTGCGCGCCTATCGTTCTCTGGGCGATCGCTTCATCGTGGCGGGCCTGGTGCGTCTGGGGCAGGCCCGACCTGTCTGGGGTGCCAATGTGCTCAGTCCCGATCGCCTGTATTTTCTGGGCGGCAGCCGCAGTGTGCGCGGATACGCCGAGAACTCGCTCTACCGTGATGCATCGGGTGCCGCGCTGGGAGGGCCGGTGGCCCTCTCCGGTGCCTGGGAACTGCGGACCGCACTGGGCCACAGTCTCGAACTGGTTCTGTTCGCCGATCAGGGGGTGTTGGCTGGAGGGTGGAACTGGGCGGACTGGGAACAACCGCGCACGGGTGCAGGGCTTGGATTGCGCTGGCAGACGGCGATCGGCCCGGTTGGCGTGGTGCATGGCTGGAAACTGGCTCGTCGACCGGGTGAGGACGCGGGCCGATTCCATTTCAGTCTGGGGTATCCGATCTGATTCTCGGGGCATGCGGAGCGTGCGATGACCGGCACTGGTTCTCCAAATCGCTGAAATCTCTTTGATTCAACTTTCTCTTTCGCTATTTCCGTACCGGATTGTCCCGGACTTCCAACCAAGTGGCGTGCGATCCGCCCCCCCGACCAGCTAAAATCTCGACATGCCATCACAAACCACTGGAGCTCGCCATGGGCCTGAACAGACTTATCCATCTGGCAGTCAAGGGGTCACTCTTGCTGTTCGCCTCTTCCACCGCACTGGCTGCGGCCAATGCCACGGGGCAGCCGACAAGCAGCCAATCTCCCGAACTGCAGGCGCTGATCGCCGCCGGCGGTGGCGGGTTCTCGCCCGCGATCCTGAATCTGGTGGGAGGCGCCCCCGATTCGGGTGACGGAAACGACGGACTTCCGCACATCAATACGCGACTGGGCGGACCCGAGAGCGAAGCGGGCGTGGGCGAGGTCACCGTCACCAGCGCTTGCCAGCCTCCCGCCCAGAGCGATGAGGAGTGGGGGTTCTGGCTGGTCGAGAGTGATTTCTACGGCGAATACTACGAGCGCACGGATTTCTTCCAGGGCGACGAAGGCTTCGACGAGATTCAGGTCAGTGGCTTCCAGGTCGGCTTCGAAGGCGGATTCGTCAGTTGCGGATCGGCCGAACTGGGCTTCCGGGTCCGCATCTACTCCGACCTCGCGGGCGAACCGGGCACCTTGTTGATGGACGAACAGGTGAATTCCACGGGTGTCCCGGGCCCCATGACCTATGCCGGTACCGAGGCGACCCGCCTCTACACCTGGTCGCTGCCGCTGAGTGCACCCCAGAACATCCAGCGCGGCTGGTTGAGCATCCAGGCCATCGGCGGCGACTGTTACTTCGGGCAGCTGACCAGCGTCGAAGGCACCGACAGCCATTCACTGTTCAAGAATGGAGCATCCAGCACCTGGGCCAGCCAGGGTTTCGACCTGAACTACTGCCTGATCAGCCATGCTCCCACGGCACCCGCCTGCCAGGTCGCCAGCCAGCCCAACGAGAACTGGGGCTTCTGGCTCACCGACGGAGTGTTCGGACCCCGTGCCGAGCGTTTCCAGGTGGACGGTGTGATCGGCTCCGTGGACCTGACCGGCACCAGCGTCGCCTGGAACGGCGTGGCCTGGCAGAGCTGCAATGATTTCACCGAAGAGTTCCACGTCACCTTCCATGCCGATGACAACGGCAGCATCGGCGAGCAGGTGAGCGAGTTCACCCTCACCACCACCGGCACCCCCACGGGCACTCCCTATTTCTGGAGCTTCCCCTTCATCAGCCGCACCTACCAGCTCCAGCTGCCTGTGCCCCTGCAGTTGTACACGGGCTGGCTCGAGATCGAAGCCGTCGCGGCCCCCGGCTGCTGGTTCGCCTGGCTCAACAGCCAGAACGGCGATGGATCCAGTCTGGTCTGGAACAACAATACCCAGACCTGGCGTGGGTTCAACCAGGACTTCGCGTTCTGCCTGAACACCATCGCCTGCCCGCCCGTGAATGACGTCCGCATGAGCCACCTGAATGGCACTCTCACTCTGTCATGGGACGCCATCCCGGGCGCAACCGATTACCGGATCCTGACCGCCAAGACTCCCTACGAACCCTTCACTGCCCTGGACATCACCACGGGTGGCAGCACCACCTGGAGCGTTTCCATGGATTCCGGCATGGAGTTCTACAAGATCGTGGCCGTCTGTCCCTGACCGACGCACCCTGTGAATTGCAACGCCCCCTTCCCGTCGAAGGGGGCGTTCTCATTCTGGGTGTTTTCTACCTTGGGCGCCTCATCCCACAAGTTGAAGGAAAGTCCGCATGCCCTCCGATCCTGCCGCGGTGGTCCTGTTGAGTGGAGGTCTGGACTCCACCACCTGTCTTGCCATCGCCCGCAAGCAGGGCTACCGTTGTCATGCCTTGAGTTTTGACTACGGGCAGCGTCATCGTCTGGAGCTGGACTGCGCGAGCCGTGTGGCCCGGGCCATGGGCGCCGAGCGGCATCTGGTGAGTCGCATCGATCTGGCCGCTTTCGGCGGGTCGGCCCTCACCAGCGGCATCGATGTTCCCAAGAGCGAGTCCGCGGAGGCAGTGGACCAGCACCAGGGCGTGCCCATTACCTACGTGCCGGCCCGCAACACGATCTTTCTGAGTTTCGCATTGGCCTGGTGCGAGGTGCTGGGCGCGTCCCACATCTTCATCGGTGTGAATGCACTGGATTTCAGCGGTTACCCCGACTGCCGACCCGAGTACATCCAGGCCTGGGAGCGCCTGGCGCGCTTGGCCACCCGTGCGGGTGTCGAAGGCCAGGAACTTGTGATCCACACCCCGCTGATGCAATGGGACAAGAGCCGCATCATTTCCGAAGGACTGGCCCTGGGCGTGGATTATGCCCTGACCACCACCTGTTACGACCCGGATGCCGCGGGTCTGGCCTGTGGTCATTGTGATGCCTGCCTGCTGCGCCTGCGCGGGTTCCGCCGGCTGGGCGTGACCGATCCGGCAGGATACCAGCCGGGGGCACGTCCCTGAATGGCCTACCTCGTCAAGGAAATGTATTACACCATCCAGGGTGAAGGGCGCCAGTCCGGCACACCCGCGGTCTTCTGCCGGATGGCGGGTTGCAATCTCTGGAACGGTCACGAGTCCGGCAGGGCCAGCGCGGTCTGCACTTTCTGTGATACCGATTTTCTGGGGACCGACGGACCGGGCGGAGCCCGCTTCGACTCGGCGGATGAGCTGGCCGCTGCTGCCCTCGCGCTGCAACCGGAACCCGAGGGGACCAGTCGCCTGATCGTGCTCACCGGGGGCGAGCCCCTGCTGCAGGTCGATGACGCGCTTCTGCAGGCCCTGCACGCTGCCGGATTCAGGGTGGCCGTGGAGACCAACGGCAGCCTGCCCGCACCGCCGGGTCTCGACTGGATCTGCGTCAGTCCCAAGGCGGGCGCCCCCTTCGTGCAACGCAGCGGCCAGGAACTGAAACTGGTGTTTCCCCAGCCCGCGCTGATGCCCGACGCACTGCCCCACACACAGTTCGAGCATTACCTGCTGCAACCGATGGATGGTCCCGAGCGCGAGCGCAACACCGAACTGGCCGTAGCCTGGTGTCTGGCTCACCCCCGTTGGGCGTTGAGCCTGCAGACGCACAAGCTGCTTGGGCTGCCCTGACCCGCGCAGTTTCCCATTTCAGGAAAGATCCCATGGACATCTTCAAGACCTTCCATCTGGAAGCCGCCCACCGTCTGCCCCGTGTACCCGAGGGGCACAAGTGCGCCCGTCTGCACGGCCACAGTTTCCGGGTGGATGTCTTCGTATCCGGAGAGCCCGGCGAGGACAGCGGCTGGATCGTCGACTTCGCCGAGATCAAGGCGGCCTTCCAGCCGATCCACGACCAACTGGATCACCACTACCTCAACGAGGTCGAGGGCCTCGAGAATCCCACCAGCGAACAGCTCTGCATCTGGATCTGGCAGCGACTGAAACCCCGGCTTCCGGGGCTCTCGCGGCTCGTGATCCACGAAACCTGCACATCAGGCTGCAGCTACCACGGACAGTGATCAGGACGCGTGAGAGAACCGGAAGACCGCCTCCCTGAGTTCTGTCTCGCGCGACCTTTGCATGACCATTGCCCCTCGACCGGATGCGAAGATTGGATCGTTCGCCATGTCCTGCCGACGCGGACCCGGATACGATCTGCATATCCGCGGCACAGGTCGGCGTCGTTCACGATCCAGCTCCCGGAAGACGATGTTTTCACGCCTCCTGTTTGCCCTGTGCCTCCTCTTCGTGCCCGGAATCCAGGCTGTCACCCTCACGGGACACGTGCGGGACGCGGAAACCCACCGACCACTGGAGGCCGTCAACCTGACGGTTGTCGGCAGCACCCAGGGCGCTGCCACCGACCAGAACGGTGCCTTCATCATCACGGGTCTGCAGGCCGGGCCACTGACTCTCTCCGCCAGCCACCTCGGCTATCTGCCCCTTGAGGTGCCCACGGTCATCGGGGAGCAGGCTCCCCCGCCCTTGACCGTGCTGCTCGTGCCCACCCGTGCCCGCATGGATGACGTGGTCTTCACGGCCACCCGCTCGGCCCAGCATCTCAAGGATGTGCCCGTGGCCACCGAGCTGCTGCGCGCCAGCGAGATGCACGCCCGCTCGGCCTTCACGGCCGCGGAAGCACTTGACGCCCAGGTGGGCATCACGGTCAGCGAGAGCATTGGCGGCGAAAAGCAGGTCAGCCTGCAGGGCATCGACCCCGACAAGGTGCTCGTGCTCGTGGATGGCCGCCGCGTGGTGGGACGCATCCGGGGGGCCCTGGACCTGGAGCAGCTGGCCACCCTGAACGTGCGACAGATCGAGGTGGTCAAGGGATCGCTGTCCACACTCTACGGCAACGAAGCGATTGGTGGGGTGGTCAACATCATCACCGACCATCCCACGGATGCGTTCGGGCTGACCGTGGACATGGGTGGGGGTTCGTACTACAGCCGTCGTGGCGATGGCTCACCCGTGCTGGACGGCATCAACCACACCAGCGGCATCACCATCGGCAAGGCCAGCGAGACTCGCAGCATGGACCTGGGCATCCAGTTCCGTCACATGGACCCACTGGACAGTGACCCCACCACCACCGAGACCGACGGCGTCTTCGAGACCGACCGGCTGAACCTGAATGCGCGCCTGAAACAGCAGGTGGCCACGGGTGAGATCTCGCTGGACGTGCGCAGCATGGACGAGAACAAGAACTGGATCGAGGACAGCCGGCGCGACGAGCGCATTCCCTTTCGCGACGAGGAAACCAATACCCGTCGCGATGGCGTGCTCACCTGGCACAGCCACACGGAATGGGCCGACGAGTATACCTGGACTCTCTATCACACGGCCAATCGTCACCGCTGGGAGAAGTACACCACGCGTGGTGAGCGGCTGCGGAGCGACTTCAACAACGCGGACGAGGACTACAGCGAGCTGGCGGTGAACTTCGTCAAGTCCTATGGCGATCATTATGGCTTCAACGCGGGTGTCGAAGGCTATCGCGGCGTGATCCGGGGTCAGTCCGGCGGAACCAGCGAACCCTTCGACCGCACCACGAGCGCGGGAACCCTCTACTGGCAGAACGAGATTCGCAGCCTGCGGAACTGGACCCTGATGCCCGGCGTGCGCTTCGAGTATCACGACATCTATCGTGACAACTGGAGTCCGCGCATGGCCGTGATGTATGCGCCCGGGGACTGGCGCGTGCGGGCCTCGGTGGGCAAGGGCTACAAGGCGCCCACGGCCAAGCAGCTGGCCTTCGTGTTCGATCACCAGGCGGTGGGCTATCGCATCGAGGGCAATCCCGATCTGGACCCCGAGTACTCACTGAACCTCAACGCGGGCATCGAGTGGCTGCCCGCGCCGGAGTACAGCCTGCGTCTGAACGGATTCAGGCACAATCTGGACGACCTGATCGACTTTGATCTGGAAGAGCAGACCACGGACTATTATGTGGGCATCTATCGCTACCGCAACATCAAGTCCGCGTGGATCGAAGGCATCGAGCTGGAGCAGAATCTGCAGCACGGCCCCTGGATGCTCGATCTCGCCTGGTCCTGGCTGAGGACGCGGGATCGCAGCTCCGGTCGCGAGCTGCTCAATCGTCCGCGTCACACGGCGAACTGGATCGTGGGCTACTCCCGGGGTGCGCTTCAGACCAGACTCTGGGGGCGCTACACGGGCAGTTCGCTCTTCGCCCCGCCCACCGAGACCGAGCAGACGGTGGGGGAAGCGCTGCATACGGTGGATTACGCCATCTGGAACACGAGTGTGTCCTGGGCCTTCACCAACCACCTGAGGTGCTGGAGCAAGGTCGAGAACCTGCTGGACCGCACCGACCCTCTCTTCGGCCCGTTCCAGGGGCGGACCTTCTGGCTTGGGCTGCATTGGCAAACACGATTGACCGGTTTTGAAGCGGACGACCCAGCCGGGCCCACCGCTGAGTGACAATTTCATTTCAACCGATATTTCCGGGAGGATCCATGAACACCACCCCTTGGCGCCGCACGGCCTTGTTCCTGCCTCTGGCCGCGAGCCTGTTCCTGGGGCTGCAGGCCTGTTCCGACGATGACAGCAGCAACGATACCTTCAACGAACCCACGGATCAGGCCACCTGGGACGATGGCCAGGGTGGCTGGTATTCGCGCGTGGATGCGAGTGATGCCGAAACCTGGGCACGCTTCGATCTGGCCGATCGCGCATTCAACGGCAGCGCCTGGACGATCAAGTTCCGTCGCTCCGAAATCGCGCTCAACGGCGGTGATTCGGGCGATGGCTCGGTGAGTGCGATCAATCTGGCCGACCATGGCTTGATCCCCGCGGGGGGATTCGATGCCCTGGCCGCCGTGGACGCCTCACTCACCGAGAGCGACTGGATGACGGACCTCAACTCCAATCCGCTGGCCGGATGGTACAACTACAATCCCATGACACACGAAATCACGCCCTCCGACAGCGTCTACGTTCTGCGCTGTGCCGATGGCAACCACTACGCCAAGTTCCAGGTCAACGTCATTGACAATCCCGGCATGAGCAATCCCGGTACCCTGACGCTGAACTATGTCCATCAGGCAACCGCGGGCAATCTGGACCTGTCGGCCACTCCGCAGAGTTTCCAGGTCGACTGCAGCAGCGGTGCGGCGTACATCTCCTTCGCGTCCGCGGGCCAGGTCACCGTGGCCGACCCCCTGACCTCAATGGACTGGGACCTGTTCGTGGATGGGTATGACATTCACTTCAACGCCGGTGAGTACGGACCGGGCACCGCGGGCGGCTACTCGGCCCAGCTTGCCGATCTGAACCATGCCGACGTGAGCCAGGCCGCTCCCACGCCCAACCTTTACATGGCCGAGAGCGTGCAGTCGGTGTTCAGCTCCTGGTATGACTACGATGGCGCCACCCACCAGCTCAGCCCCGCCGACTGTCTGTACCTGGTGCGCGACGGCAGTTCGACCTGGAAGCTGGAGATCCTGTCGTACTACAACCCGGCCACCGATGCCAGCGGCTGGTTCAAGATCCGCTACGCCCTGCTGCCCTAGGCGCACCCGGGCGGATGCATGCGTGACACAGAACAGGATGGGCGGTCTTCGCGGACCGCCTATCTTCTTTTCCGGTCGCCATCACGCGAGGGCTTCCGGAACCGGTACCTCCACCCGGCGTCGGCCCGACGTGGCCAGCCAGACCCCACCCAGCACGATCCCGCCCCCCAGGGCCAGGCTCGCATCCAGGGGCTCGCCCAGCAGGCTGTGGCCAGCGAAGATCGCCACCAGAGGGACCAGATAGATGAACGAGCCGGCGCGCGCCGCCGGCATGGACTTGAGTACAGAACTCCACACGGAGAATCCGTAGACGGTACAGCCAATCGTCAGGAACGCCAAGCTGGACCAGAGTGGGGCGCCACCCTGGGCAAGGGTCAGGCCAAGATCGGGCGGCCAGAGCAGCAACAAGGGCAGACAACCCAGCCCCAGGGCGATTGTCAGCACAGTCAATGATCCATGCTGGGCGGAATAACGACGCAGGCCCACGCTGAAGATGCCCCAGCACAGCGGGGCACCCATGGCGATGACCGTGCCCAGCAGGTGCTGGCGCAACAGGGCCGGATTTGAATCACGACCCAGCACCATGACCAGCAGGCCGGCCAGGCTGAGAGCGAGGCCCGCGAGAGTGCGGCCTTGCAGGCGTTCCTTGAGCCAGAGTGAACCGAAGAGCGCGATCATGGCCGGATTGAGTGCGATGACCAGCCCCGCGTAGCTTGACGGCAGCAGGCGTTGCCCGCTGTTCAGGCACAGGTTGTAACCGGGAATGCCCACCAGCCCAAGCAGGAACAAGCGAAAGCATGTGGCACGATCGGGCAGCACCAGCCTGCCTCTTCGCCAGGCACCCAGGCCCAGCAGCGCGAACAGCAGCAGGGCGGCCGGCAGGAAGCGGACCGCCGTGAGGGCGAAGGGGTGCAGCCAGTCCAGGCTGATCTTGATGGCCGCAAAGGAAAAGCCCCAAAGCAGTACAACGCTCAGGGCCAGCAGGTCCACCAGATGACGGGAGTATTGTTTCATGGCCGAACTTAGGGAGTGTACAGGGTTCGCGCTTGAGCTTTTTGCTTGCATTGCCCGATCCCACTCAATACTCTTGGGAACCCGCGACAACGGAAACGTCGCCGGGGCACAGCCTGTATCACAGCCACATGGATCGCCTTCCTCCCCCCCCGGCGGATCCCGATCTCGGAGAAGATGTGAGTCTGCGACTCCTGCTTTGCGATCTCGACGGTACGCTGACCCCTACCGCCCAGATCGACGAAGCGTGTTTCACCATGGCCCTGGCTCAGGAGTTCGGTCATCGCATGGAAGCGACCGACTGGTCCAGCTATCCAGAGCAGAGCGACTGCGGTCTGAGCCGGCGCATTCTGAACGATGCCCTGGGACGCGAGCCCGGGGCCGATGAGATCCATCGACTGCAGTACCGCTTCCTCAGCTTGCTGGAGCAGGCGCGCTGCAGCAACCCTGAGCTGTTCCAGGCCAACGCGGGTGTGTTCCGCCTGCTCGAGCTGCTGCGCAATCGATCGGACTGGAAGGTGGGCATCGTGTCCGCGGGCTGGTGCAGCGCCAGCCGATTGAAACTGCGCTGGGCCGGCCTCGAGGAACTGGGCCTGCCCCTGTTCTGCCCTCGCGAAGGCACACCCACCAGCGCCCTGCCCGAAAGCAAGCGCAGCATTCTCGAGCGGGCCCGGGCGTCCCTGATCGCCGGCGAACCGAAGCAGTCCACGGCCATCTATGTGGGAGACAATCTCTGGGATGCGCGCATCGCCCTGCAATGTGGCCTGCACTTTCTGGGGCACGGACAGGGCGAGCACAGGGAGCGCCTGCAGGCCGCGGGGGCCGTGGCCGTGCTGAAGGATTTCGTCGATTCCGCCGAGATCCTCCGATTGCTGGATGAACTCTGCAGCAGCTCGTCCAGAACGGCAGCTCTGGACTGAGGTCCGGTTCCCGGCACGGCCATGGCGCGATGTTCAACCACGAGGAGTCTACATGAGCGACAGCGCGGCACTTCCCGAGTTGAAAATCCTGCCTCTTGGACCAGATACCTCTCAGCGATTCATCGAGTTTCATGCCACGCGTTTCCCCGATGCCGCGGAAGGCAGTGAAGGTGGGTGGTGCCAGTGTGTGGCCTGGTGGGTACCGCACTGGGTGGGATTCAACGAGCGCAGCGCACAGGAAAATCTGGAACTGCGCAGGCAGCTGCTGGCGATCGGGGTAGGCGACGGTTGGCTGGCCACTCTGGGAGACCGCACCATCGGCTGGTGCCAGGGCGGTGTCCGCGATCAGCTGGGCCGCATCGCCTTCCATTACAAGAGACCCCCGGACCCTGACTGCTGGGCCATCGGTTGCCTCCAGATCGCCGCTCCCTGGCGTCGAAAGGGCGTTGCGCGCCAGCTGGTCAAGGACGTGCTGGGCAAGATGCGTCAGGCGGGCGCTCACAGGGTGGAAGCCTATCCACGCCAGGGCCACAACTCCGACGCACAGAACCCGGGCGAGCTCTGGCCCGGACCGATGGAACTCTACCGTTCCCTTGGATTCCGCGTCATCGGGCGCAAGGGCCCGGTCCGGATCATGGGACTCGAACTCTGACTTTCGCCCGCCTTGAATTCACTTCCATGAACAGGATAGGCCGGTTCTGCCGGAAATCATCCAGAGTCTTCAACCCACCCCTGCAATTCTCCGATAGAGCACTGTCGTGGAAAGACTCCGTCTGGAGAGTTCCACCACTGAATCCCGTTTGCTGGATTCGGACAACAAAGGCAGGAGATATCCCATGAAAGTTCTGGTGGTCGACGACTCCAGCACCATGCGCAGAATCATCATCAATACCCTGAAATCAGCGGGCTACCCCGATGTGGATGAAGCGGGTGATGGCGCTGAAGCCCTGACCAAGGTCGACGGGGTGGGCTTGATCCTCACGGACTGGAACATGCCGGTCATGGATGGACTGACCTTCGTGAAGGAAGTCCGTGGCAAGGGCATTTCCACACCGATCATCATGGTGACCACGGAAGGTGCCAAGAACGAAGTGCTGGAAGCCCTGAAGAACGGAGTGAACGACTACATCGTGAAACCGTTCACCAAGCCGGTGATGGTCGAGAAGATCAACAAAGTGCTGGGAGTCTGAGAACCCATGCTCATCGATTCCCAGGTTCTCGATCGCTTCTCGGAAGCCCTGACCAGCACCCTTGCCATGATGGCGGGGGTTGAGACGGCTCCGGGAAGCGCGCTTCAGAAGCATGTGGACCTGTCCAATGGGGACATCTCCTCCGTGATCGGATTTGGTGGGGACTCGGTCACTGGCTGCCTCGTGTTGCATTTCAGCTCCGAGGCGGCACTGATGATCTACGAGAACATGATGGGGGAGAATCCGGGCGAGCTGAACACCGAAGTCCGCGACGGCATTGGAGAGATCGCCAACATCGTGCTGGGCAGTGCCAAGACGGCCTTTGCCGCAGAAGGAGTCGATTTTCAGATCTCGATTCCCACGGTTGTCATCGGAATCGGGCACCGGGTCAGGCTGCAGAGCAGTCTGCCGGTGATGGTGATTCCCTTCCAGCTGGGCGACAGTCCTTGTTCGATGGAAGTGGCCATCAAATTCGGCGCGAACTGATCGTCACATTTTTCCTCCAGGTGATACATTGATCAGCCGGAAGCCCCCGCTTCCGGCTTTTTCATGCGTGCCCTGACCACGGCACGCCATCATCGCGAGGTACCCATGGGCCCCACTCACCTGGTTTCCACGCTGGTCCTGATCCTGATCGGGCTGGCTCTTCACTGGCGGCGCCAGCCACTGCGCCATGCCCGGCTGATGCGCGTGGCCTTTCTGCTGGATCTGGGGCTGGTGCTGTGGCTGGAAGTCTCGCGGCACGCGGTGGAGACGGCCTTCGGGGGCGGGGGCGGCTGGATGCTGCCCTTTCATGTGACCGTTTCCAGCCTGGCGGCAATCGGCTGGGGTCTGCAGCTCTGGCTGGGCAGTCGACTGCTGCGCGGGCACAAGGTGCTGCGTGCACGCCATATCCAGGTGGGCGTGTTCTTTCTGGTCATGCGCCTGGCCAACTATGTCACCAGCTTTTTCGTGAGCGGCGTGGTCTGAGTTCTCCATTCTTTCGCGAAAACCATCATGCGTCCGGAGTTCCCAAGCCAACCTGCATAAAGGTTGCCGAGATCGAATCCGATATGCTGCAGGAATGAAATCATCTTGCAAGCAAAGGCGGACCAATGGAAGGCATGGAAGACCTGATCGGCGAGTTTCTTGTGGAAAGCCACGAGAACCTGGACGCGCTGGATCGCCACCTGGTCGAGCTTGAAGAGCAGCCTACCAACCAGGAGCTGCTTGCCTCGATCTTCCGCACGATTCACACCATCAAAGGCACCTGCGGATTTCTCGGTTTCAACCGACTGGAATCCGTGGCCCACGTGGGCGAAAATCTGCTTAGCCGATTGCGTGACGGGGAGATCCGCCTGGATCCCGATGTCACCAGCGGTCTGCTCTCCATGGTGGATGCCGTACGCGAGATGCTCTCCTTCATCGAGAAGGAGAACAACGACGGAGACGGCGAGTACAGCGACCTGATTGCGCGTCTCGCCAGCCTTCAGAAGAGTGCCGCCATTCACAAGGAACCCGCTGCGGCTGAACCTGTGGTGGCGGAAACACCGCCTGTGGCAGCCCCTGCGGAGCCCCCCGTCGCGCAGTCCGGGCCGACACCGGTCCAGGCGAACTCCACGGCGACTCCTTCCCCGGACATCGTATCCAGCGAACCGGCACCGTCCGCAAATCAGACTGCTCGCGCCACGGGCGAGAAAGATTCCCGCTCGGCGATCTCCGACAGTTCGATTCGCGTGGATGTGGCGCTGCTGGACAACCTGATGAATCTGGTGGGCGAGCTGGTGCTCTCCCGCAACCAGATCATGCAGCTGATGGGCGAAGTGGAGAACACGGGCCTGTATCTCACCGGCCAGCGCCTGAATCACATCACCAGCGAGCTCCAGGAAAGCGTGATGAAGACCCGGATGCAGCCCATCGGCAACATCTGGAACAAGTTTCCCCGCGTGGTCCGCGATCTGGCCCACTCCTGTGGCAAGCACATCCGTCTGGAAATGGACGGCAAGGAAACCGAACTGGACAAGACCCTGATCGAGGCGATCAAGGACCCCATGACCCACCTGGTGCGCAACTCTGTGGATCACGGAATCGAAACGCCCGAGCAGCGTCTGGCTGCCCGCAAGCCCGCGGAAGGAGTGCTGACCCTTCGTTCGCATCACGAGGGCGGCATGGTGATCATCGAAGTCTGCGATGACGGCGCCGGTCTGGATGCAGAGCGCATCCGTGCCAAGGCCGTGGAGCGTGGTGTGGTGACCCCCGAGCAGGCCGCGCGAATGAGCGAAAAGGAACTGCATGGCCTGATCTTCATGCCCGGATTCTCCACGGCGAAGACCGTGACCAACGTGTCCGGTCGTGGTGTGGGCATGGATGTGGTCAAGACCAACATCGAGAAGATCGGTGGCAGCGTGGACCTGGACAGCACGGCAGGCAAGGGCTCCACTGTCCGGATCAAGATTCCGCTGACCCTGGCGATCATCCCCGCCCTGATCATCACCTGCAGCAACGAGCGTTTCGCCGTTCCCCAGGTCAGCCTGCTGGAGCTGGTGCGCCTCGAGGGCGAAAACGCCCGCAAGAGCATTGAGATGATCTCGGGTGCTCCCGTGTATCGCCTGCGCGGCAAACTGCTGCCCCTTGTGTACCTGCACGATGAGCTGAAACTGCCGAGCACGCGCAACCCGGAATCGGATCCGTTGAACATCGTGGTGCTGCAGGCCGACAGCCAGCAGTTCGGACTGGTGGTGGACCAGATCAATGACTCCGAGGAAATCGTGGTGAAGCCCCTGGGCCGCCAGTTGAAGACGATTTCCCAGTTCGCGGGAGCCACGATCATGGGCGACGGCCGCGTGGCGCTGATCCTGGACGTGATGGGCGTGGCCCAGGGTGCCAATGTGATCTCGAAACTCAAGGACCAGGTCCTGCTGGATCGTGCCCGTGCCGAGGCGATTGAGGAACTGAAGACCGAGAGTCTGCTGGTGTTCCGTGTGCGTGACGGCCGGATGGCGATGCGCCTGTCCCAGGTCGCGCGGCTCGAGGAATTCGAGACCCACCGCGTGGAATCCGTGGGTGACCGCGAGGTCGTCCAGTACCGCGACGACATTCTGAATCTTGTGCGTCCCGGCCATCTGCTGCCCGAGAGGCGACGTGAAGCCCGGGGAGAGGCCCCCGCGGCCCAGAGTGGCATGATCAACGTGATCGTATACAACACGGGAGACGGCCAGAGCGTCGGCCTGGTCGTGGACGAGATCGTGGACATCGTGGACACGCGCCTGGAGGACATGCGTCCCCCGACCCGGGTAGGCACCGACGGCGTGATCGTGATCAAGGAGCGCGTCACGGAAATGATCGACGTGCGCGCCATGCTTGAAATGGCCAAATCGAACCTGTTCGAGACCGCAACGCATTGAGTCGCCGCAGGGCCCGGTGCCCGGAGGCTCCCCCACGGAGAAACAATGGACGCGAAGTACATCAACCCATTCATCAATGGTGCCACCAACGCTCTGGAGACCATGGCGGGGCTTGAACTGGAGCGCAAGACGCCCTATCTCAAGCAGGAAAATCAGACTCAGGGCGATGTCTCGGGCATCATCGGCTTTGCCGGCGAGAGCGTGCACGGAGCCGTGGCGATGAGCTTTCCCCAGCCTCTGGCGCTCAAGATCTACAAGCAGATGATGGGGGAGTCGGTCTTCAGGATCACGCAGGATGTGGAAGACTGCATCGGTGAACTGGCCAACATGGTCGCCGGTGGCGCCAAGACCGAATTCGCCGAAATGGGACTCTCGTTTCACATTTCGATTCCAACGGTGGTCGTGGGCCAGGGGCACACACTGGTGCAGCGGATAGACTCGCCCGTGATGGTGATTCCCTTTGGCGTGGGCAAAAGTCGCTTCCTGATGGAAGTCACAATGAAGCTGGGCAAAAATGTCTGACATGAACCTCGATACCCAGGAGACCGAGGTCTCCACGAGCCGGAACCAGCAGTTCTGCACATTCTTCCTGGGAGAGTTCTTCTTTGGTGTGAATGTGACACAGGTCCAGGAAGTCCTGCGCTGGCAGCCCATGACCGGGGTGCCACTCTCGGGCAGTTCGATCCAGGGGCTGATCAACCTCAGGGGGCAATTGGTCACGGCCGTGGATCTGCGGCAACGGCTGGAGATGCCTCCCTTCGAAGACGGTCATCAGCCGATGAACGTGGTGATCCAGCGGGATGATGGCATGGTCAGCCTGCTGGTGGACGAGATCTGCGACGTGGTGGAAGTGCACCAGGACAGTTTCGAGCGGGTTCCCGAGACCGTGCGCGGGGTGGCTCGTGAGCTGGTGCTTGGAGCCTACAAGCTCGAAAGCTCGCTGCTGCTGATTCTGGATGTGGAGCGGATCCTGGCCTTCGAAGCTGCGTGATCCGGGCGACAGTCATTGACAGGGGCGATTCCAGTCTGGAATCGCCCCTTTTTGCATCAGGAATCTTTCAGTCCTTCCTGTCGGAGCGACCCCGGGTACTCCATCCGCCCCTTCATGAAGTCGATATGAAGACATGCGCGATTCCCATCGTGCAAGCGAACGGTCAACGCCCACGGATCAGGGGAAATCATCCTCATGCATGCCTTCGTAATCGATGATTCCAGCGCAATCCGCAAGATTCTGCGCCAATATCTGCAATCGATGGAGATCGAGGTCACCGAGGCTCAGGACGGCCAGGACGCACTGGACAAGCTCAATGAGCGCGGATCCGCCGACCTGTTTCTGGTGGATTGGGAAATGCCCGTCATGACGGGCATCGAGTTCGTGCGAGCCGTGCGTTCCGAAGCGCGCTGGCAGGACATCCCGATCATGATGGTGACCTCACTCAACGAGCTGGAACGCGTGATCGAGGCCCTGGAAGCAGGCGCCAACGAGTACGTGATGAAACCCTGCACCCAGCAGGCACTCCAGGAAAAACTCGCTCTGATCGGCATCCAGGCGGACAGCAACTGATGGACCCCATTCGCGTACTCATCGTCGATGACTCATCCGTTGTGAGACGCCTGCTCAAGGAAGCACTGGCGCCCGCGGAGGATATCGTCGTCTCAGGAGCCGCCCCGGATGGTCAGTCCGCGCTGGACATGCTGGCGCGCGAGCTGCCCGATCTGGTGACTCTGGACGTGGAAATGCCCCGCATGGACGGGCTGACCGCGCTCAAGGAGATCCGGCGTCTCTATCCTCGCCTGCCCGTGATCATGTTCAGCACCCTGACCGAGCGGGGCGGGCGCTACACCATCGAAGCGCTCACCTGCGGGGCCAATGACTATGTGACCAAGCCCGAGCAGATGAAGGATGTGGACCATGCGGTGGAGAGCATCCGTCGGGAGCTTCTGCCCCGGATCCGCAATCTCAGCCAGCGTTTCCGCAAGCCGGATCGACACGCGGCAGCTCCGGTGCCCGCAAGCCCATCCCGTGTGATCCCCGCGCCGCCCGTGCGTCGCCCGATGAATGTGATGCGGCGCGTCGAAGGCATCGCGATCGGTGTGTCCACGGGAGGCCCCGAGGCCCTGCGCACTCTGCTGAGCGGTCTGCCGGCTTCGCTTCCGGTGCCCGTGGTGCTGGTGCAGCACATGCCCCCACTGTTCACCCGCATCCTGGCCGAACGGCTGGACGCGGAGTGCCCGATCCGGGTACGCGAGGTCGCCGATGGCGACACGGTACACGCTGGGACCGTGTACATCGCTCCCGGTGGGAAACACATGGTGCTGGACAAGGTCAATGGCGAGCTGATTCTGAAAACGAACGATGACCCGCCCGAGAACAGTTGCCGCCCCGCCGTGGATGTGCTGTTCCGTTCGGTCTCCCGGATCTGGGGACCGTCCACTCTGGCCGTGATCCTGACCGGCATGGGGGCTGACGGACGCGAAGGATGTCGCCGTCTGGCAGAACTGGGTGCGCAGGTGCTGGTGCAGGACGAGGCCAGCAGTGTGGTCTGGGGCATGCCCGGGGCCGTGGCAGCGGCCGGGCTGGCGGAGGAGATTCTCCCGCTGGACCGGATTGCGGCACGGCTTGTGGAGAAGTGCGGCGTGGGAAGGGTTCTTGTCTGATCCGCAGGGGCGGACTCAATCGTGAGGCACGGTGATGGCCTTGAATACCCGTGATTTCGAATACATCCGTGATCTGGTCCGTGTGCGGTCCGCCATCGTGCTGGACAACGACAAGGACTACCTCGTGGAGTTGCGGCTGTCATCCATCGTCCAGCAGGAGGGTTTCGCCTCGCTGCAGGATTTCATCACCCATCTGCGGGCCCAGCCCGTGGAGCTGATGCTCCAGCGGGTCGTGGACGTGATGACCACCAACGAGACCTATTTCTTCCGGGACGTCTTCCCTTTCGAGGCCCTGAAGAACGACCTGATTCCCGGACTGCTCAAGCAGAACGCAAGCTCACGCCGACTGCGGATCTGGTGCGGAGCCGCGTCCAGCGGGCAGGAACCCTTCAGTCTGGCGATGCTGCTGCGCGAGAACTTCCCGCAGCTGGCGACCTGGAACACGGAGATGGTGGCCACGGACATTTCCCACGAGATGATCGCCCGTTGCAAGGAAGGACGCTTCTCGCAGCTGGAAGTGAACCGCGGTCTGCCCGCGATGTTGCTGGTGAAGTACTTCCGCAAGGACGGCGACCAGTGGATCCTGAAGGACGATATCCGTCAGATGGTGCAGTTCCGGCTGATGAACCTGATCCAGCCCTGGAGTCTGCAGGGACCCATGGACCTGATCATGATCCGCAACGTGCTGATCTACTTCGATCTGGAAACCAAACGCGCGATCCTGGCCAAGGTCAAGAAGCTGATGGGGCCCCACAGCGTGCTGATTCTCGGCAGCTCCGAGTCGGTGCTGAGCATCGACCGCGATTTCGAGCAGATCAACATGGGGCGGTTCCTGTGTTACAGATTGAAGCAGGAACTGGCCCAGCCCGTGGCAGTGGCCGCCAGGATCTGAGGAAAGGAATCAAGCCATGTCGGACAACTCGCGAGAATTCACCCGGGTCATGGTTCGAGTCACGGTGAATCTGGCGGACGGCGAACGCAGCATCGTGTCTTCGCGCAGCCGTGACCTGAGCCTGAACGGAATCTTCCTGTATTGCGAGCCCACTCTGGAACCCGGCACCATCTGTGATGTCGGCATCGATCTGGGGGGCGAAGAGGGTCTTGTGATCCGGGCCCAGGCGCGCGTGGTGCGCGTGGACCCCGACGGTCTTGCCCTGGGATTCGAACATCTGGTGGGCAGCGACAGCCTCGAACATCTCCAGAATCTCGTGCGCTACAACGCGGGCGAGGTGGAGAACGTGGAAGAAGAGTTGCGCCGGCATGTGGGGTTGCGTGCGCGACCCGTGTGATCATCCCGGTTTCTGGGGGCAGCGGCTGACCGTTGCCCACGAGTGTGCGTGGAGTTTCGATGAGTCTGACGCGCCGTGCCTTCCTGCTTGTGCTTGTGATCCAGCTCCTCGGGCTGGGTCTGCTTGCTCTTGATGGCTGGAAACTGCAATCAAGCGTACATCAGGAACAGCTGCACAGCGAAAAGGTCGTCGAGCTGGCGGAGCTTCTGCGCCTGCAGGATGCCTTTTCGGACTTCTTCATGACCGTGGACCAGTTGCGGCGCAAGCCGGATACGGACATCGTGCGCCTTTCCCTGGTGGAATCGTCCCACATCATCGAGCTGATGGATGGACTGGAAACCGACCGGACGTCGGCGACCCAGGCGGAGCTGCTGGCTTCCCTGCGTGCCCAGTACTGGGGAATCGGTCAGGCGCTGTCCCTGCTCGCGGGGCGGGAGATGGAACATCGTGATGAACTCACCAATGCGGCGGTCACGGCCGTCTACTCCAGTACCTATCAACTGCAGGACCTGATCCGGAGCCTTCAGGACAAGCTGCACGACGACGAGCGCCTGCGGGAGCGTGATCTGCGCAACCAGCGCCAGGCCGTGTTCCTGGGCATGGGACTCTGGCTTCTGCTCACCAGCATTCTGGGAATTCTCTACAACCGGATCACTCTGCGCCCCTGGCGCGAGTTGGCGAAACTCAGGCCCGGCAGGATCAATCTGGAAGAGCTGGAGCGGCTGGAGTACTCCAACATTCCCGAACTGGTCGCGATCGGGCATACCCTTGGGCGGCTGGTTCAGGGTCGGAACAAGCTGCATCTGCGCCATCAGCAGGAAGTGGATCTGCTGAACCGGCAACTGGCCGAGAGCAACCGCGTCCGCAATGACTTCCTTGCCGGCATCAGCCACGAGATCAGAACGCCCATGAACAATCTGGTGGGCAATCTGGAACTGCTGGATGCCAGTCTGGGCGAGCAGGAAGACCGCCGGCTGATCCTCAGTATCCAGCGTGCCGTGGACGATCTGCTGGCCGTGATCAACGACCTGCTGGCCTTCAGTCGGCTGGAAAATGAAGCCCTGGAATTGAATCCGATCGAGTTCGATCTGGCCCAGGTGGTGGAAGCGATCTGTGATACGCATACCCATCTGGCCTACGAGAAGAGTCTGGATTTCGTCTGCATTCTGGAAGCGGGCCTTCCCGAGATGGTTCGCGGTGACGCGGGACGCCTGCGTCAGGTGTTGAACAATCTGGTGGGCAACGCGGTCAAGTTCACCGAGACGGGGCACGTGGAAGTGCGCGTCTCGCAGATGCATCACACGGACCGTCAGTGCACGGTCTGTTTCGAGATCAGCGACACGGGAATCGGAATCGCGCCCGACCGTCTGGCACACCTCTTCGAACCCTTCGTGCAGGCCGAAGGCTCCATGTCCCGCAGTCACGAAGGACTGGGACTGGGTCTCAGCATCAGTCGACGCCTGGTGGAACTGCTGGGGGGCCGGATCACCGTACGCAGCCAGCCGGGTCGGGGGTCGGTGTTCACCTTCAAGATCCAGCTGGACATCATGCGCGCATTGCGGGCCGCCGACGCCACGTCTCCGCCGCTGTTGCTGGTGGAAAATCACGCCGGGCTCTGCGAGGCCGTGCATGCCTGTTGCTCGGACCTTGGCTCACGCTCGACGGATGTGGACGATCTGGGCAGTGCCATCGAGCTGCTCAGGTATCCCGATGGCGAAGACTGGAATCGGGCGGTGGTCCTGCTCTCGCTGGGGGCCATCCAGAATGCCGACCGCGCTCTGGTGGACGAGTTCATCCGCGCACTGCCTGAAAGGTCAACTCTGGCGCTGCTGGTCCACGACGCCGTGGAGTTGCAGCCCTTGCTGGCGCTGCTGCCGCCGACCCAGGCCGTGATCCGTCGGCCGATACGGCGTACGGCCGTGCGGGCCCTGCTGGACAACAAGCGGACCAGCGGCATCATGGGTCTGCGCTGGGTTGAAAACCTGGCGCTGGAGACGGACTCCACCACGTCCGGATCGCCAACGCCCGCAAGTGAACCTGCCGCACCTCCGGCCAGGGGCGCATCGCCGTGGGACTCCTGGCGCATTCTGGCGGTGGATGACAACCCCGTGAATCTCAAGCTGCTGCAGAACCTGCTGGAGAAGCGGGGCTACCAGCTGCTGACCGCCGACGACGGCGAAACGGCACTCCAGGTTCTCGAGCACGAAACGGTGGACCTTGTGCTGATGGACTGCATGATGCCGCGCCTCGACGGTCTGAGTGCCACACGCCGGTTCCGGGAAAGGGAGAAGGGCCGCTGGACGCGCGTGATCGCTCTCACCGCCAACGCGGTGGGCGGTGATCGTGAACGCTGCATCGCCGCCGGCATGGATGACTATCTGGAAAAACCCGTGCGCCGGGCTGCGCTGTACTCCATGCTGGATCGCTATCTGCCTCCCCGTGAGATGCCCGATGAGATTCCCGAACCGGCGCTGAGCACACCCGTGGTCAAGGCCGTGGACGTGCAACGATCGGAGGAGGCTGTGATTGCCCAGGAGACCGCCAAGGAGCCGGACCGTCTCAATCTCAAGGTGATCCAGGACGATTCCGATGGCGACCACGAGTTCGAGAGCCAGCTGATCCAGTTGTTCATTCGCGATGCGCGACGCCGGATGGGCAGCCTCGAACAGGCCATTGGAGATGGCAATGCGGGCACCGTGCATCTGGAAGCCCATACGGTCAAGGGAATCTGTGCCGGTATCGGTGCCATGGCGATGTGCCAACTGGCTTATGAGCTTGAACAGCGGAGTTCCAGCGGCAATCTGGCCGGAGCCGGTGAATTGCTGGATTCGCTGCGGGCGGAATACGGTTACGTGGAGCAACAACTGGACGCGTACCTGCAATTGCAGGCAGACGGAGAGTGAGCTGGCCGGACAGCCCGGATTTTGCCACTCTTGACAAGGAGAACACGATGAGTACCTGGACTCCTGACGACTCGCTGGTCCCGCTGGATCAGGATCACCTTGACGTGATGACCGACGGGGATCGCGAATTCGCCGCTGAACTGATCGAGATGTACCGCATCGATACCCGGCAGCGCCTCGAAATCCTGCGTACCGCCCTGGATGGCATGGACTGGGAGCGCGTGGAACGGGAAGCCCACACCATCAAGGGTGCCAGCAGCAACGTGGGCACCAGTCTGGTGCGTTCGGTGGCATTCGAACTTGAAAAACTGGGGCATTCGGCCTCCATGGACGGGGCAGGGCAGTTGCTGGAACAGCTGATCCAGGAATTCGCCCGGGCCGAGGAAGCTTTGCAGGCCTGGTTGTCCCGGGAATGAACCCTGGCTGAACCCTGCCGGAAAGGACATCATGGGCGACACGACATCCTCCAGCAAACGACGAGTGCTCGTTGTCGATGACGATCCCGTCATCCGTGAGGTCTGTTGCCGCCTGCTTGAGGCCGGTGGGTTCCAGGTCGAGGACGTTGAGGATGGCCCCAGCGCCATTCAGCGGCTGCAACAGCCGGCCGATTCTCCGGAACTGGTGCTGCTGGACATGACGATGCCCGGCATGAACGGCGTGGACGTGGTCGTGGAGATGGAACGCTTGTGCCTGCTGCACCCTGTGATCATCACCAGCGGCTACAGTGACGACGAGGTGCGCGAGCGCCTGCCTTCCGACCGGGTCAGGGGCTACCTGCGCAAACCCTACAGCTTTCGCGAGCTGATCGACTGCGTGCAGAGCGTGATCCGCGAAACCCCAGCCTGACCACTCGCGAGTTGCCCCACCCACGGCCCGCTGCGCTTTCCCCGACCATGGGGATTTGCCACCTTGCGCGCCGCTGTCCCGTTGCTGCATCCCATCCCGCCGGAACCCAGGACGGAAGTGATTTCCGACCACGGAGCAGGTCCCCGACCTGCCGGATTCTCCGGCCACGCTCGAGAAGGAATCCCCGCCCATGCCACTTTCCGACGCCCTGCTGGGCAGTGCCGCCACCATTGCCCGTGGTCTGGCCATCGATGCGATCGCCGCCTGCAAATCCGGTCATCTGGGCCTGCCTCTGGGCGCGGCCGAAATCGGTGCGGTGCTGTTTGGCGACATCCTGCGCCTGGATCCCACCCAGCCCCGCTGGCTCAACCGGGACCGCTTCGTGCTCTCCGCCGGACACGGCAGCATGATGCTCTACGCCTGGCTCCATCTCTCGGGCCATGACCTCAGCCTGGACGACCTGCGGGCCTTCCGCCGGCTGGGCAGCCGCACTCCCGGGCACCCTGAATTCGGTCACACGGCCGGTGTCGAATGCACCAGCGGCCCCCTGGGTCAGGGAGTGGGCAACGCGGTGGGCATGGCCATGGCTGCCAGAATGCTGGATGCGCGCTGCCGTGACGGGCAGGAGGCGCTGTTGGACTACAAGGTCTTCTGTCTGCTGGGCGACGGCTGCCTGCAGGAGGGCGTGACCCAGGAAGCCAGTGCTCTGGCGGGCCACCACGGACTGGACAATCTGGTGCTGCTCTGGGACAGCAATCGTGTCACACTGGACGCCATGGCCAGCGAGACCCAGAGCGACGACACGGCCGCGCGCTACCGGGCACTGGGATTTGATGTGCGCGAAGTGGACGGGCACTCGATTCCCGAGTTGCGCAAGGTCCTGCGCGAGGCGCGTGACACGCGCAACGGAAAGCCCTGGTTCATCATCTGCCACACCGAAATCGGCCGCGGGATTTCCCAGGTCGCCGGAACACCCAAGGGACACGGCGAAGGCGGAGCCGCCTTTGCCGTGGAAGCCCGCGCCGCCATGGGACTGCCCGCCGAAACCTTCTTCGTCAGCCCCGAGGTGCGCCAGGCATTCGCTGGCCGAGCCGCGGAGCAGGTACAGGCCGCGGCGGCCTGGCGGACACGCTGGGCAGCCTTCGCGGCCTCGCATCCCGAGATTGCCACGCCCATCGACGCCGCCATCGCGCACCACCTGCCGGGCAATCTGCTGGAAGAGATTCCGCTGGCGGCCGAGGGGGGCAACGTGGCTACCCGGGTCAGCGCCGGCGAGGCCCTGAGCCATGTGGCACGTCAGGTCGACCTGATCATCAGCGGCAGTGCCGACCTGCACGGCTCCACACGCAACGTGATCGCGGGAGGAGGAGACTTCGGCCCCGACCAGCCCACCGGGCGCAATATCCGCTTCGGCATTCGCGAACACGCCATGGGTGCGATTCTGAATGGCATGGCCTACGACGGCATCATTCACCCCTCGGGTGCCACCTTCATGGTCTTTGCCGATTACCTGCGGCCCGCGATCCGGCTGGCTGCCCTGTCCGGTCTGCCTGTGGTCTACTTCTTCACCCATGACTCGGTGGGAGTTGGAGAAGACGGCCCCACCCACCAGCCCATCGAAACCATCAGTGCCCTGCGCCTGATTCCCAATCTGGACCTGATTCGCCCCGCCGATGCCGAAGAGACCGCCGGGGCCGTCTGTGCGGCATTCGAGCGTCAGGACGGCCCCACCGTGCTCTCCCTGAGCCGCCAGAACCTGCCCACCCTGGACAGCATTCCGCCCCGCATCCGCCGCCGTGGCACACAACTGGGTGGCTATATCGCCCGGGCCGAGGAGACCGATCTGGAACTGATCCTGATCGCCAGTGGCAGCGAACTGCAGCACGCACTGGCCGCCGCCAGCGAACTGGGCACGGGAGTGCGGGTGGTATCCATGCCCTGCATGGAGCGCTTCGCGCGTGAGCCCCATTCCTATCAGGAAACAGTCCTGCCCCCCGAGTGCACGGCGCGTGTGGCGATCGAGGCGGGCGTGGGCGAACTCTGGCGGCGCTGGGTGGGAGATCGGGGCCGCATCCTTTCGATCGAGCGCTTCGGCATGAGTGCTCCCGGAGACGTGATCATGCAGGAGCTGGGCATCACGGCAAAGGCCGTGATCGCCGCCGGGCGCTCGCAGCTGGGAGGTCGCTCGTGATTCTCAGCGACCTGACCCTCAAGGAAATGCTGGCCGATGGCCGGCTGTTGGTGGAACCGCTGGAAGAGCATTCGGTCCAGCCCGCCTCGGTGGACTGCCGTCTGGGCAGCCACTTCCTGGTGATCGAGCAGAATTCGATGGACGTGCTCAGCCTGGACAAGGAAATCATCTACCGCGAGTTCGAAGGTGACAGCATCACGCTGCCGCCCCACAGTTTTCTGCTGGCCACCACCATGGAAACCGTGCGCCTGCCCAACAATCTCACGGCCTTCGTGGAAGGACGCTCGAGCATCGGGCGCATGGGCCTGTTCATCCAGAATGCGGGCTGGGTCGATCCCGGTTTCGAGGGGCGCATCACGCTGGAGCTGTACAACGCCAATTCCCTGCCGATCCGTCTCCAGGCCGGACGCCGGATCTGCCAGCTGGTCTTCTGCAAGATGGACCGTGACACGCCCAACCCCTATCGCGGCAAGTATCAGGGCCAGTCGCGCTCGGTGGGCAGCCGGGTCTTCCTGGACGCGGACAACCCGGTCCTGCCGGGACAGCCCGAGCCCCGCCCGTGAAGGCGGCAACGTACACGGAACTGCTGGAGCAGGTGCGTACCCTGTGTCAGCAGGATCGGGCCTCCGCGCCCGAGGCCATCGTGGCCCTGCTCCATCAGCGACTGGAGGGCTGGGACTGGGTGGGCTGGTATCTCACGGATCCTGCCGATCCGCGCATGCTCGTGCTGGGGCCCTATCGCGGCGCCGCCACCGATCATACGCACATTCCCTTCGGACGCGGGATCTGCGGGCAGGCGGCCGAACGCGCCGCGAGCATCGTGGTGCTGGATGTGAGTCAGGAAGAAAACTACCTGGCCTGCAGCAGCGAGACCCGCTCGGAGATCGTGGTGCCCCTGCTGCACGAAGGCCGGGTGATCGGCCAGATCGATGTGGACAGTCATCGGGCGGGTCACTTCGGCGAACCCGAACGCCTCTTTCTGGAAGAGCTCTGCCGCATCGCCTGCCCTGTGTTCCTCGCCTGAGATCCGATCTGCCAAGCCACGGCCCCTGTCCTTGAAATGGAGGGCTGGGGCTGAAGCGCAGACACTGCTCGCCAATTCCACATCCGCGATGACACGGTGGCGCGTGCGACCGGAGTCCCGTGGCTGTCAGGTGCCGAGGGTCAGTAGCTGATCAGGAAGGGAATCACCATCAGGGCCACTCCCACGCCGATCATCCATGGTATGCTGGAGATGAAGTAGGGGAAGATCATCAGCGCGACACCGCAGGCCAGCGGGACGATGGACTGGCTTCTGCGGCCATACATGAAGAAGCCGAAGCCGATCATGCCGAAGCACAGGCCCCAGAGCAAGGATGAACTTGTCATGGGCGTCTCACACGGGCAAGGGACGGTGTGACGCTAGCACCCGTCGTGAAGAGGTTGATCGGATCCGGCCCGTCCTGT